>CBHTTJ010000001.1:0-97277 GCA_966095605.1 uncultured bacterium
TGGCCCGAAACGCTTTTGATAACAACACCGGGTCGAAATGGCTGGACTTTGCCACCATCAACCCATCCGTTCGTTCGAGTTGGATTCAATATGAATACGCTCACGGAGCGCAACATGTCATTACCCAGTACAGCATCACTTCAGCGAACGACGGTCCGCAACGCGATCCAAGTGATTGGAAGCTGCTTGGTTCAAATGATGGTTCGAACTGGACAACGCTCGATACGAGGACGGATGAGGCGTTTGCGTCGCGTTTTCTCAAACAGACTTATAGTTTCAGCAATAGCACGGCCTATAAGATTTATCGTCTCCAGATCGACAGCGTCTATTCGTCTTCGGATGCCGTGCAGCTTTCCGAAATTGAATTGCTGGAAGCACCGACGTTTTCTTACGGATGGAACATTACGAACGGCTATCCGAACGGAGCCACGAATCAATCTGCGTTAACTTACTCCATCGGTTCAGCAGGCCCGGTGGGGCTGACGGTTTCCGTTGGCAACGGCAATTGCAAGACAACTATCAGCACCAATATTCCTGTTTCACCTCTTCCTGGTGGAGGCATCTTTGTTTCTGGAACCATGTGTCCGAATTCCACGAACACCGCCAATGGCCCCGCGGGGATGGCCAGTTATGCATGGACGATTTCGAACGGAACCATCACCAGCGCGACGAACCTGCAAACGATCACTTTTGTCGCAGGCTCCAGCGGGAGCGTTGGATTGGGAATGTTGGTTGGAAATGCTTCAGGTTGTTATGCCGGAGACAGCACCACCGCAACGATTATTCCTTTGGCTGACGCGACGATTTCTCTCTCGTCTGGTTCAGCCTTCGCGAATACGACGACAAACCAGGCCAGTGGAATTGCCGGTGCGAGCACGTATTCATGGACGATCACGAACGGCGTGATCACCAGCGCGACGAACGTTCAAACAATTACCTACACTGCGGGTTCCAGTGGCAGCGTTGGGTTATTCCTCAAAGTCGGCAACAGTTCGGGTTGCATGGTGAACGGATTTGTTTCCGTGGGAATCACCTCTGCCCCCGTTGTGATCGGTCCGCGGGCCTACTCCTGGTTGACGAATTATTCCGGTCAATATGCCCGCCTGTATAAAACAAAGTTGGACCAGACGAACGGAATTTCGTCGATTACCTGGAGCAACGGCGTAGGAGTCCAGACGCTTCCTGTCTACGCGGGCATCCATGAAATTTATTCTTCGACGAACGCCGTGTATGTCCGGGCGAGCGGCCTTGGTGCACATGTCATGGGTCCGTGGTATTTGGACGTAAATAAAACCCAGCTCTTTCCGAATTATCCGAAGAATCAGAAGAGCCTTTATCGTATTCCGGCCCTTCCGACGGTGACAACCAACAAGACGCTGACCACGACAGGTTCTGTTGGTATTTTTGTCGATGGTGTGGCGATGTACGATGACGAAGATTCATTTTTCTGGAACGGAACCACTGAAACGAACCAGGGAACCGGTTACTGGTATCGCGACGCTTACGTCAACGAAAACCCGAGCTTCGATCCGAACAATGCGCACCAGGAACAAAGTGGCGTTTATCATTATCACGCCAACCCGCCTGCTTTGCGCTATGTGCTTGGAGATAACATTTTGTTCAACACAACTGCGAAGACCTATAGCGAGAATACAACCAACGCGAACCTGAAGCATTCACCCATCCTTGGTTGGATGCGGGATGGTTATCCGCTCTATGGACCTTACGGATATTCGAACGCGACCAATCCGGCGAGCGGCATTCGACGGATGGTGTCCGGCTTTGTTTTGCGCAATGGCCAAAATGGAACGGATAACATTTCCACCACCGGACGAACAGGCCTTCCGGCATGGGCAGCTCGAGCCTACAACACCTCGACCAATCACACCGGGCCAAACGTTAATGGACAGTATTCAATTGGCCATTACATGGAAGACAACGCCTATCTCGGCGACCTTGGAAAGACGCAAGGAGTTCACTTTGATTTGGACGAATATAATGGCCGTTATTGCGTGACGCCGGAATTCCCTAACGGCACTTATGCTTACTTCGTAAGTATTACCGCCGCGGGGGCTCCAAACTTTCCTTACAACATAGGACGTTCTTACTATGGTGTTCCGAATGGCGGCGCGGCCTCGACGATTTCCGAAACGGTGATCACGAATTTCATTGGCACTACCAATCTTCCTTCCAGGTTCAATCCTCCCACCGTGAATGGGGGGACAGTGACGTTGACGTGGAGCGCCCTGGAAGGTGGCAGTTATAAATTGGAAGCATCTACCAATCTCCCGACCTGGAGTGTCATTGCTTCGAATATTGCTCCGCAACAAATGGCGGCCGCGTTCACAAATGTCCTCAGTGGCGGACGCCTTTACCGGGAATCCAGGACCAATCTTGCGGCTTACGACAATACCGGGACGACGATTTTCTCGACACTGGCTTTGGCTCCAGGGGGAAGCGCTGCACGTGGTTCGACAGTGACGGTTACGATTACGCTTCCGACCAACCCGCCGAATCCTCCTGTCGATGCGACTTTGGGCAGTGTGATTCTGGCAGGAACGATCTCGGGCACTGTATTGTCGCATCCTGCTACGAACATTGTGCAAGCGACTTTTGCTATCCCGGCGAACGCGCCAACGGGATTGCAAAGTATCAATGTGAATTTCACGCCGAACCCGGCGTATACGCTAACGAATGCCTTTACAATCCAATAACGAAGATTCGTTAAAACGAATTTCGCAGGCTTTTAGAAACAGCGCGATTATCACGTGGGACCGAAACGGTTACCGTCGTTTGAGTCGTGTTGCCCTGTGAATCCGTGCACTCAATCGTAACGGTATACACACGGCCTCCCTTTTCCTGGCCCGAGCGCTCCGCCCGCAGCAATAGTGTGAGATCGCCAGTGATGATCCAGTCTTGTGACTTCCTGCCTTTGCCATTTATCGGTTCGCTGCTGGCGACAGAGACGATATGGCAATCGGTGAAGCTTTCGTGATTGGTGACGGTGATTGTGACGGGGACGAGCTTGTTATTCGGAGGAAACAACACGTTGGGTGTGGCTGAAGCGCTAAGATTTCCGGGCCCGTTCGTGTTGCCGGAAAAGATGTAAGCCACTCCTTTTCCTTCACGTCCGATTTCCTCAAAACCAGGCGCGCCGGCAATAATGCCGGCGCCACCAACATCAACCGAGCTTCCGAGAAACGCGCCAGATTGCGCGTCCGTCGCGGCAACTTCTTGCGCAAAAACCCAGTTGGTTCCGTTGAATGTAAATATCACAACAGTCCCCGCAGCATCAAATCCGTCGGCGCTTCGGCCCGGAAGACCAACAACAATCTTTCCGTTTCGAATCGCCAATGAATTTGCAAAAACAAAATTTGTATCTGTCCCAGGCAACGTCAGGATTTGTCCTGCGCTCCAGTTTGTTCCGATTCGATTGAAGATATAGACGGCGCCATTGTTGGTACCATTAAGTGTTTGTTGGCCTCCAACGGCCGCGACATCTCCTTCCAGTGCGACAATACCTCCAAAACCGTTCGTTGGTTGGAGGGGAGGGGGCAGCAACTTTTGTTGCTGGGTCCAGTTCGTCCCGCTTCGAGTGAATACGTAACTGGCATTGCCTAATGTCCCCGCCAAAACCGTGTTTCCATCAATTGCCACCGTGGTGCCGAGGAGTGCGCTGTTCGAGGGATCATTCGCCTTGAGCTTGGCCTGAAGTTCCCAGTTGTTTCCGACCTTCGTATAAACGTAGACCGCTCCCGAAGTATTGGTAATTGAAGATTCACTGCGATTGCCAACGGCTAAATCGGTTTCGTCCAGGTCGACAGCAATTCCAAAATCTCCTGGCAGTACTGGATCAACTTCCAGAATCTTTTGTTGCAGCGACCAAACTCCGGCCACATTGGTATAGACATAAACTGCCGCGGGATTTGTTCCGAGTGTATCGGGTTGTCCGATCGCCAGCGTGTTTTCATTCAGGGCAACAGATCTCCCGAATGATTCGAAGGTGGACAAACCGGTCGAGAGGAGTTGCGTCTGTGCCCAGTTCGTTCCAGTGAGAGTGTAGAGATAAACCGTGCCGTGGAATGCCTGGAGCGATCCTACTGCGGCTGTGTTTCCGTTAATAGCTACATCGCTGGCATATTCCTGATCTGGCGCGCCGGGGCTCGGCACGAGCCTCGTTTCGCTGTCGACAACCGCAGCGGGAACCTTTGCAAAAAAGAGGACGAATGAAAGAGCAAGCAGAACTGTTTTCAACTGTGGTTTTGAAGTCATGATGAAACCTTTTCCCATAAAATCGTTTCCGTTTTCCTGAAGTCCTCGGCGACCCCGTGAGTAAGCCATCACATAAATGGATAGAAAATGAGGCAATCCCGTATAAACGTATGGGAATTACCTGTTTTCTCATCAGGATCAGTCGTCAGAAACACTAAGAAATAATCGCTTTATCTCAGAACGATTTGCGCACTATTTTGTCGAAAACGGATGATGAATTGCTATTTTGCCAAGGGTCAGCGGGTTCGATGAAATGAGTTTCCTCGCCCCAGCAGCATTTTGGTTCGCGTTCACGATTCCCGTCGTGATCGTCTTCTATTTATTAAAGCGCAAACGGGTCGTAAAACTGATTTCCAGCACCTTGCTCTGGCAGCGTTTTATTTCTGAGACCCAGGCGAACGCTCCCTTTCAAAAACTGCGCCACAATTGGCTATTGATCCTGCAGTTGCTCCTCTTGGCGCTGGCCATCTTTGCGCTGAGTCGACCTTATATCTCCGGGCAGGCAAAAGAAGGGACGTTACGGGTGTTGATTTTAGACGCATCCGCTTCCATGCAGAGCACCGATGAAACTCCTTCACGTTTCGAAAAAGCACGGGCAGAAGCATTGAAATGGGTCGACGGTTTGTACGATAACGATCGCATGGTCGTGCTACAGGTGGCGGCGACGACCGAAGTCAAACAGTCAGCCACCAGTAATAAGGCGGCGCTGCGACGCGCGCTGCAGGAATGCGCTGTTACTGATTCTCCGACCCATCTGACAGAAGCGTTGAAACTGGCGGACACCCTGACACGTGACCAAAAGGATGCCGAGGTTCATTTGTTTAGTGACGGAGCGGTGCGAGATCTGACGGAATTTGAAAATAAAGGGTTAAACCTCATTTATCATCCCGTTGGTCAACGAGCCGATAACGTTGGGATTGTGGCTTTGGATGTTAGGCCTAATCCAGAAGACGCAACGCAGCGTGCGATTTATACAAGCATCCAAAATTTTTCGACCGAACCGCGCCAGATTCAGGTGGAATTGAATTTGGACAAACAAATCCTCGACGTCCGTCAATTAACAATTGGAGCAGGGGAAACTTCGCCGCAGGTCTTTACCACATCGCAAACGAGCAACGGTGTTTTTACAGTCAAAATCGAAACGAAAGATGATCTCGCCGTGGACAACGAAGCGTCGGTCGTGAGTATGCTTCCGCAACCCGTGAAAATTCTTTTGCTGACCCGTGGAAATCGTTTTCTGGAAAAAGCCGTGAGGGCTGCGGCAAATGTGGAGCTGAGCGTCGCAGCGGATTCCTCCGATGACGCGCAAAAATTCGATTTGGTTGTCATGGACGATCTCCGGCCAACCGTTTGGCCTCGAGCCAATATTTTGGCAGTGCACACCGCAAACACCAATTGGTTTGAAAGCGTTTCCAAGGTGGAGAATCCGGCTATTGTGGATTGGAAGAGTACCCACACTCTTTTGCGCTACGTTAATTTCGATAATGTGCAAATCAGCGAGGCGCTCGCAGTTAAAACCCCCACATGGGCCATTTCTTTAGTTGATTCGCAACAAACGCCATTGATTCTGGCGGGAGAACTCGGCCGTCAACGGATCGTGTGGATTGGTTTTGATTCCCTGCAAAGTACTTGGCCATTGCGAATCTCCTTTCCCATTTTCATTGCGAACGCCGTGGATTGGTTGAACCCGGCCAGCGCGCGGAATAATCAACTGCTTGTTCGCGCCGGAGATCCGCTGAGATTCTCTTTGCTTCAGTCAACACCGAAGGCAGATATCGTGTTTCCGAGCGGTCAGACAAAAACGCTGAACGTTGAAACCAATGCTCGTGAAATCGTCTTTGGTGAAACGCAGCGACGCGGTAAATATCATCTACGCATTGGGACCGAGGAAGCGGCGTTTTGCGTTAATCTGTTGGACGCTGCCGAAAGCAATATTAAACCAAGAGCCGAAATTCAGTTTGGAAAATATGGGTCCGTTTCGGCAACGACCATGAAGCGAGCGAATATGGAATTATGGCGCTGGATTGCGGCTGCGGCAATTATGGTGCTGCTGGCTGAGTGGTGGTATTACCACAGGAGGACGGCTTGAGCAGGTTACCATTTGCGAACGGGATGGCACCACGTGGTTTTGACTGGAGGGGAAGTTGAGTTCCGGAGAAAAGCCGAAACGGGATGCAAACTGGAGGGATGATGACTTTGCAGCGCGAGAAGTCGTTGGCAATTGGGGCATTTTTCTTCCGATTCTTGTCATTCTCGCGATCATCTCCGTTTCCGCGTACTTCGCTCTCAACAAAAGGTCGAACGTCGTCGTTGTTTACGCCGCCCAGGATCAGGTATACGCGGAGCAAATTTTTAAACAGTTCACCAAAGAAACAGGGATTCAGGTCCGTGCTGTTTATGATAGCGAAGCCGTGAAAACCGTTGGGATTGCCAATCGTTTGCTGGCCGAACGCGATCATCCCCAGTGTGATTTATTTTGGAGCAATGAAGAACTGCGCACGCGCTTGCTGGCCGCGCAAAATGTTTTTCGGAAAACCAACGGATGGGCGGCGTTTGGTTATCGGAGCCGGCGGATTGTGATCAGCCAGAAAGAAGGTCCACGGCTCGCAGGGCAACTCTCGTTTTCTTCGCTCACGAACAGCGCTTTCGCGGGCAAGATCGTGTTGGCGTATCCGCTTTTCGGAACGACGGCGACCCACTTTCTTGCTTTGCGGCAACATTGGGGCGTCGCAAACTGGGAAAAGTGGTGCCGTGCTTTAGCGGCCAATCGACCAAAACTCGTCGACGGAAATTCGGTGGTGGTAAAATTTGTAGGGCAGGGCGAGTCATCCATCGGCATGACGGACTCGGACGACATTTTCAATGGCAAAAGAGAAGAAGGCCTGGCGATCGAATCGATGCCGTTGGAGCAGGAAACATTACTAATTCCAAATACAGTGGCGGTGATTCGTGGGGCACGCCATGAAGCTGCCTCAGAAAGGTTATTTCAATATCTGCAATCCACCGGTGTTGCTAAAATTCTGGTGGAAGCCGGTGCCTTGGAAGGAATATCCAAGGCTGAGGTGACAACTCCAACGTTGGCAGTGGATTGGGACAAAATCCTTTTTGAAATTCAACCGGCAACCAAAACGCTCCAGGACATTTTCGTGCGATGAATTGGATGCTGATCTCCAACAGCCTTTGCGTGACCGTAATGACGACGGTTATCGCGATGGTCCTTGGCTTTTTTGTCGCACTCTGGTTGATGGGACTCGAGGTACGCTGGCGGAAATGTGTGTTGATTTGTGCTGGCATGGCGCTGGTCCTTCCACCGTTTCTGGTCACTAATACCTGGCTTCATTATCTCGGCGAGACCGGAGTGTGGCGTCCGTGGTGGCCGTTGAGCATTTTGTCAATCCCTGGAACAATTTGGATTCTCGCTTTATTGCACTGGCCGATCACAACATTTTTTGTGGTTGCTGCCTGGCAACGGCTGGAGGCGGCGCAAATGGAATGTGATCCATCATTAAGCGGTTTCCCATTACTGCGGTGGCTTTTAGTTCCGCTCGCCCGCAACGGTCTAATGCAGGCAGCGATGATTACGTTCGTTCTCGTTCTGAACAATTTTGCCGTGCCTGCGATTTTACAAACACGCGTTTTTCTCGAAGAGGTCTGGGTCACTTTTAATACCAAATTGGACAGCATGGGAGCACTTAAACTTTCCTGGCCGCTCGTTCTTGTCCCGTTGGTTCTGTTGCTTTGGTTCAGAACGCAAAATATCAATTGGCCGAAGAAGCGGAATGCGCTTCCAGCGCAGATCTTTCGCCGACAGTTGGGAACTTGCCTTTTCCGGGGGAGCGGCGTTGCGAGTTTTCTTGCTTTTTTTTTCTCCGTGATGTTGCCCTTGTTCCAAATTCTGGGAGCAGCCAAGACCTGGAAGGATTTTTTACCTGCGCTTGCGGCGGGACAACACGCGCTGGCTCATTCCGTTTTCCTCAGTACGCTTTCGGCGACGTTGATTCTGGTTGTAGGGATTTTCGCAACACGATTTCCTGCGGGTAAAATTTTATGGCTTACCTTTCTTATTCCGGGGGTTTTGTTGGACATGGCTTTTATCTGGCTCTTTAACCGTGCTCCGCTTAGTGGTTTCTATCAAAGTCTTGGAATCGTAGTTGTGGCGTACGTAATCCGCTATCTTGCTATCGGTTGGACGGGAGCAACCAACGCCCTGTCTTTCGTTGATCGAGATCTGACCGATGCAGCCAAGATTGAAGGGGCCAGCCGTTGGCAGATATTTCGCTTGGTGCAGTGGCCCCGGGTTTTTCCACAATTGGCTGCTACCTGGTACATCGTTTATCTGCTCTGTATCTGGGATGTGGAGAGCATAGTTTTGATCGTTCCCCCAGATGGCGAGACTCTTGCGCTTCGCGTGTTTAACCTGTTGCACTATGGTTACAATGGCCAGATCAATGCACTTTGCTTACTGCTGCTCCTTCTGGCGATGGTACCGTTGCTCCTTTGGGGAGTGTGGAGGTTATTAAATGTTTCTCGAGCCGTTGGAGTTTCGTTGCTGCTCATCCCGGTTCTTTTGTTTACTGGTTGTTCTGATGCTGGTTCGTTGCATAGCAAATTCTTCAATGATGTGCAGGTGATCGGTTCGCGGGGAACCGCCTTGGGACAGTTCAATAAGCCGCGATCGGTCGCGGTGGATCGCGACGACAATTTGTATGTGGTTGATATGACCGGCCGCGTGCAGAAATTCTCCCCGGATGGACAGTTTTTGCTGTTTTGGCAGATGCCGCAGACGGTTCGTGGCAATCCCAAAGGAATGTCGCGAGACATGGATGGAAACATTGTTCTATTGGAACCGCACTATTGGCGTGTAAATCATTTTTCGACGAACGGAACACTGATTGCTCAGTGGGGAATTCATGGGACAAACGTAGGAGAACTGGCTTTTCCGCGTGGCGTCGGTGTGAATTCCAAAGGGGAAGTTTACGTAAGCGAATATGAACTGGCGGAGCGGGTGCAACGATTCTCGTCTCACGGAGAAAAGAGCCTTGGATCGTTCGGAAAGGGCGGGGATGGGGCAGGGGAGTTCAATCGTGCCGAAGGCCTCGGGATTGATGGCAAAGACCGTGTTTATATTGCCGATTCCTGCAATCATCGAATTCAGGTTTTTTCTCCCGATGGAAAATTTCTTCGTAGTTATGGTAAAGCGGGACAAAAGCCGGGAGAGTTCAGCTATCCCTACGATGTTCGTGTTGACGCAAGCGGCTTGCAATTCGTTTGTGAATTTGGAAACAGTCGTGTGCAAATCTTCGATGCCAACGATCAACCAATCGAAATTTTGGGTGGACCCGGCGGAGCGCCTTCACAATTCAGCAATCCCTGGTCTATCGCGCTCGACTCCAAAGGAAACCTTTACGTCGCTGATTCAATGAATCATCGCGTGCAGAAATTCATTCGCAAGAAGGCGTGAACTTCCAATTCTCCAATCCACTTTATCTTGTGCTGCTTCCTCCGGCAGTGTTGTGGGTAATTTGGTTGGCATGGAAATCTGACGTGCAGATTAGCGCTTGGCGGCGCTGGGCGGCTTTGATCCTGCGGTTGGTGATTGTTCTTGCTCTGTTGCTCGCAGTGGCCGGTCTCCAGTGGAAACGCTCGATGGAAGGCGTGAACGTCTTCTTTCTCCTGGACCGGTCGGACAGTGTGCCCTCTTCCCAGCAAGAGGAGGCAAGAGAATTGGTTAACCAATTCGCCGCAAAGAAAAAACCCGTGGACAAAGCAGGCGTTCTTGTTTTTGGGGCGGAGGCAAGTATCGAGTCTTCGGTCACTAATGCAGTCGACGTGAAGAAAATTTATTCCGTCGTTTCCACGGAGCGGTCCGATATTTCCGCTGCCATTCGACTGGGGACGGCGGCGTTTCCTGAAGGTGGACAACGTCGGTTGGTCCTTTTTTCCGATGGGAACGAGAATTCCGGGAACGCCATGGATGCCCTAACTGCGGCAAAGCCATTGGGCGTCAGCATTGATGTTGTCCCTTTGGGAGTAAATCGAGGTAACGATGTTTCCGTGCAGAAATTGACCATCCCTTCAAATATTAAAAAGGGACAGACTTTTGATGTTAAGATTTTTGCGCAAGCTGATGAACGGCGCGCGGCGACAATTCAGCTTTTTCGCAACGACCAATCATTGGGCGAACAAAGAGTAGAACTTGCTGCGGGGAAAAACCTTTTTACTTTTCCGCAGACCCTTACGGATCCCGGGTTCTACAGCTACAATGTAGTGTTGGATGCTCCGGGCGATTTAATTCCACAGAATAATCGGGCCACTGCATTTGCAAGTGTTCGAGGAAATCCTCGTGTCCTCCTTGTTTCATCGGAGCCAACGCAAGATGCGACGCTCGCGGCAGCTTTGCAGAGTTCTCGTTTGGAAGCAAAAATCGTCGATCTTACCCATTTTCCGGAGACTCTGGCCGAAGTGCAAAGTTACGATGCAATCTTTCTCTGCAATATTTCGGCCGGCGATCTTGGAAACGAGGGCATGAAACGGCTGGAAAGCGCCGTTAAAGATTTCGGCGTTGGATTCGTCTGCATTGGCGGCGACCAGGCTTACGCGGCAGGCGGCTATCGCGGTACACCCCTTGAGGCGGCGCTGCCTGTTGACATGGAATTGAATAGTAAGAAAGTTTTGCCCAGCGGTGCTTTGGTCATTGTTTGTCATGCGACGGAGTTTCCGAACGGGAATCAATGGGCTCGCGATATCGCTTTCGCCGCTTTGGATGCCCTGGGACCTCAGGACGAAATGGGGATCGTGTTGTGGGACGGAAATAATCACTGGCTTTTTCCGTTGGACAAGGTTGGTGACAAGAAAGAGATGGGGCGAAAAATCGCCGGAATGAATCCCGGGGACATGCTGGACTTTGGTGGGCCAATGCAGATGGCCCACGAAGCGCTCAAGAAATCGACGGCAAATCTGAAGCACATGGTCGTTTTTAGCGATGGCGATCCAAGTGCTCCCAATAAAAAACTCGTGGAGGATATTGTTACCGACAAAATCACGATCAGTTCCGTAATGATTGGTGGGCACGTCACGCCGGAAACAATGATGTGGATGGCAAATATGGGTCGCGGACGCTTTTATGATGTGAGATCCCCGGCGCAGCTACCGCAGGTTTTTATCAAGGAAGCCGCGGTGATTTTGAAATCGGCAATTTTTGAACAACCATTCAAGCCTCAGCTCGTTGCTAATAGCGAGTTGGTCCATGGAATTGGTAGCGCGGAATTTCCGCAACTTAAAGGCTACGTTTGCACAACTCCTAAACCACGCGCCGAAATTCCCCTTGTTAGTGACAAAGGTGATCCGATTCTTGCCCATTGGCAATACGGTCTGGGACGAGCTGTCGCCTTTACTTCCGATGCCAAACCAAAATGGGCTGCCGATTGGATGGGATGGGAAAAATATCGCCAGTTTTGGTCGCAGGTAGCGCAATGGAGTCTAAGGAAAGTGGAAAATGCGGATTTTACAACCGAAGTATCCGTCGACAAGGGAGAAGGAAATATCTCGGTCGAAGCAGTCGATGCCGAAGGGAACTACCGCAACTTTCTCAGCCTTCAAACCACAATTGTCAGCCCGAAAGGAGATAAACAGGTCGTCCAGCTCGAACAAACAGGGCCAGGTCATTATGAAGCCAAATTTCCGACAAAAGAAGTGGGCGCTTATCTGATGAATCTTTCCGACACCAAAGACGTAGGAGGCCGCGCCTCACAGGTCCTTGGCGCCAGTGTGAATTATTCTCCTGAATTCAGCGCCACAGAACCGAATCTACATCTGCTCCGGCAACTTACGGAAAGTGGCGATGGGAAAGTAATCGAACCAGAGACGGAAAACCCATTTTTACACGATCGCAAAAAAACCTTTCAACCTCATGACCTTTGGGAGTGGTTGTTGAAATTAGCTATCTTGCTGTTCCCATGGGACATCGCCATTCGGCGAGTGCAGCTGGATCGAGACGAAGTGGCCCGTTTTTTTCGTCGTTTGCAGTTCTGGAAGAAAGAAAAGGCTCTGGCGCAGGATGAATCACTGGGGGCCTTGCTGGCTCGACGGGACGAAGTTCGCTCAAAACAAACTGCACCTGCGTTTGAACCGGATCAAGACCTGTTTAAGCCTGAACGACCGGTCAGTTTGCCGTCACACGAATCCCGGACAAGCTACCCTGAATCGGCAGCGCCGGGCCCGCCCCCCCCCGACGGCAAGCCGAAAGAGCAAAGTACCACTACCAGCCGTTTGCTCGATGCCAAGAAGAGGGCGAGGAAACATCTGGAATGAGCCAGTTTATCTGTAACAAAATCGTTGCGCGAACTTGCGGACTTAGGCGTAATTCATCAACTTATCGCGGTTCATTATGAAGCGCAGCAGAATGACGGTGTTTTTTTCAGGGAAAGTGCAGGGAGTTGGATTTCGTTATACAACGAAAACAGTGGCTACTGGTTTTGAGGTGACAGGTACGGTTAAGAATTTATTGGACGGAAGGGTGGAATTAATTGCAGAAGGCGATAAGCTGGAGCTTGAAGAATTTTTGCAGGCAATCCGCGATTCAGAGGTGGGCCGGTTTGTGAAGAACGAACAGGTTCTCTGGAACGAAGCAAAAAATGACTTTCGCGGATTCGAAATTGTCAGATAAAATTTAACAGGAATGAAGTTCGCAATCATCGCCGATATTCACGGCAATCTTGAAGCGTTTCAGACGGTTCTGGAAGATATCCAGGCCCAGAAATGCACGCACATCGCTTGCCTCGGCGACGTTGTCGGTTACGGCGCCAATCCAAAGGAATGCCTCGATATCGTTCGGCAGATGAATATTCCCTGCGTTAAAGGCAACCACGATGAAATGTGTTCCATTGATGATAACATGGAAGGATTCAATCCGGCCGCTGCCGAGGCCGTATTGTGGACCCGCCAGCAATTGAACGAGGACGACAAAAAGTGGCTGCGCGATCTAAAATATATTCGTCTCGTTACCAGCTTTACCATTGTTCATGCCACCCTCGATATGCCTCAGCGTTGGGGGTACGTCTTCGAAAAACTCGCGGCTGCAGCCAGCTTTACATATCAGAACACGTCAGTTTGTTTCTTCGGGCATACGCACGTGCCAGTCGCGTTTATCCGTGACACGATGGTTCGCGGAGGGACTTACTCCAAGTTCCGTGTTGAACCCGGTCGTAAGTACTTCGTAAACGTTGGCAGTATTGGTCAACCGCGTGATGGGAATCCTAAAGCGGCGTACGTTGTGTACGATATGGACGACAATTCCATCGAATTACGTCGTCTCGACTACGACATTGCGACTGCCCAATCCAAGATTCTTGCGGCTGGATTGCCCGAACGGTTAGCAGAACGTTTGGCGGTGGGAAAATAACTTTGTCGGTAAATCGACCAGTTTTTGCCGGTCGGGCCCAGTCATTCGGAGCAGCCTCTTGAAAATCCTCATTTTAAAGCCGAGTTCCCTCGGCGATGTCGTGCAGGCAGTGCCCGTTCTGCGGTTGCTCAAACTTTATTATCCCAAGAGCGAAATTTATTGGTGGATTGATGCTGGTCTTGAGGGTCTTTTGCAGCACGACAGGGATTTAGCCGGGACCATTCGCTTTGAGCGGAAGCGTTGGGGCTCTGCCTGGCATTGGGATGAAATGTTACGCAGTATTCGAGCATTGCGACGGCATCGCTTTGATCTCGTGATCGATTTGCAGGGGTTGTTGCGAAGTGGCGTTTTTGCCTGGCTTGCGAACGGCTCTTATACCATCGGGGTGGATGATCCTCGTGAAGGAGCAAGCGGTTTTTACGATGAAGTGGTGCAGCGTCCGTCGTATTACACGCACGCGGTCGATTGGTATTTGGAAGTGTTGCGTCGATTGAAAGTACCCGTTCACCCGGATTTTACCTGGCTTCCCGAGAATCCTGTCACGAAAGCGGCTGTCGAATTGAAGTGGAAAACAACAGCCGTTCAATGGATTGCTATCAATCCCGGGGCGCGTTGGCAGAATAAAATTTGGCCTTCGAAATATTATGCTGACGTCGTTCAACGGCTGGCGGCAACAAGTTCGGTTAATTTCGCGATCCTTGGCGACCGATCTTCGACTCCGTCGGCGCGTGAAATTTCAGCTGGTGCTCCCGACCGATGTCTGGACCTCACGGGGCAAACCTCGTTGAGAGAAATGGTCGAATGGATCCGTTTGAGCAGGGCGTTGATTACTAATGACACTGGCCCGATGCATGTTGCGGCTGCCTTGGGAAAACCGGTTGTTTCAGTATTTGGACCGACCGAAGCGCGTCGGACAGGTCCTTATGGGCAGATCGAACAGACTTTGCGCATTCCGTTGGCGTGCGCTCCTTGCATGAAGCCGCACTGCTCAAATAAGAATACGATGGAGTGTTTGCGAGGCGTTTTGCCTTTCCGGGTCGTGGAGGAAATTAAAAGGCGAGTTATCATTTAGCGTTATTCTGAATGTTTGAATAGACGTCAGTGGCGTGGAGTCCCTTGTATGGAGGGAGCTTTGTGGCTTGATCCTGTATTGAACCTCCCTAAACTGCTCCAATGAAACTGGCGAATCTTATCCTGGCAACCTGGTTGGTTTCCCTTGCCTCTGTTTTTGGGCAGATCAAAGCAGTAAACGTGGATGTCCTTCTTGAGCAGGATCAATTTCTGCCGGATGAAGATGTTCGTGTCGCCGTGAAGATCACGAACCGTTCTGGACAAACCCTCCAATTGGGCGAAGACGTTGATTGGTTGACGTTTACCTTGGAATCTCGCGACGGACAGATTATCCAGCAGATCAAAGATCCACCAGTGGTTGGAAAGTTTTCCCTGGAATCCTCCCTTACCGGAACCAAACGTGTAAATTTAACGCCCTATTTTAATTTTTCGCGCCCCACCGGTTATCGTGTGATGGCCAAAGTCAAAATACCTCAGTGGAACGACGAGGTGATGGGGAAATCAAAGATGTTTGAAATTGTTAGTGGCACGCGTCTGCGGGAAATTGAATTCGGCGTCCCGCCGGATGGTAGCAACGGTTCACCGGAAGTTCGCCGTTATGTTTTACAACAAGCCGTATATCTGAAGCACATGAGACTTTACGTCCGACTGATGGACGCGACCGGGACGAGGACGTTGAAGCTTCATTCCCTGGCGCAAATGACTTCATTTACCAAGCCGGAAGCCCAATTGGATAAATACAGCAATCTGCATGTTCTCAGTCAAACGGGTGCTCGTTCTTTCATTTATGCGATGATTAATCCCGACGGCCAAATTCTTACATTGGAGACTCATGATTACAGTGATTCGCGTCCGGAACTTAAATTTAATGCGGAAGGCCGTGTGCGAGTCCTGGGTGGTATTCGAAGAGTAACCCCCAATGACATTCCGCCGGCGCAGGATCCTTTGACTCAGGCCAATGCTACTCCGCAACAGTAGAATTCTTTTCAGCAAAATCTTTGTTTTGGTTGGCATTTGGTTTTTCACGGCATCGCAGACCGCGCTGACTGCCCAACGAGTTGTACTCCAACTGAAAAATGGAGATCGGCTTACCGGGGCGGTTGTTTCGGAAAACACAAACCACATCGTTTTCAAGACAACCTGGAGTGGAGGAATAATTGTACCTTTGACTGAAGTTTTAGCGCGGGAACTGTCACCTCTCATCGGGCTGACAAATACATCTGTTGTTGCAACAAACTCGGTCACTAATGTGTTGGCGAAAGCCAAGCCTGAGCCAACGGATATAACGCCACTAAAGGCTCGTCATTGGCATGGGGAGGCGCAGGTTGGAACCGACCTTGGTTTTAGCGAAAAAGATCGGCAGCTGTATTACGGCCGATTTAAGGTGACGTACGCACGTGAAATCGCGCCACAGCGCTTTTTCAAAAATACTTTTGACTTCAGCAGCACCTATGGAAAAACCGACGGCATAACCTCCGCGAACCAGGCAAACGGCAGTTCCAAGACAGACTTCGACACGACAAAGAGGGTCTTCGTCTACAACCTTGTTGGAGCCGGCTACGATGAAATTCGGAAAATCGATTTTCAATATGAAGTCGGTCCTGGCGTGGGTTATCACGTGATCATGCAAACCAATTTTGCTTTAAATGCTGAAGCGGGAATGAACTTTCAATCGCAGCAGTTTGCCGCGCACGAATCATTGGAACGCTATTTCTTTCGGTTCGCTCAGGATTTCAGATGGGTGATTACTCACAAATTGAATTTTGATGAGAAATTCGAATTCTTTCCACGAGACGACATCGAGCAATATCGATTCCGGTTCGAATCGAACTTGCGTTACACATTTTTCGAAAGCTTTATTTTTACATTCACTTTATTGGACATCTTCGACACGCAACCGGCGAAAGGGGTTTCCCCAAATGATTTGCAAATCCGTTCCAGCCTCGGTGTGAAGTTCTGATTGCCAGACCTCAGTCAGAACTTTTGTGCCGGGGCAGGAAAGGGGGCGTTGAGAACGAAACTGACATTCTTTCCAACCCGTATTAATTTCGGGAGTCGTGATAAATCGCTTAGTATCGAACCAACCGATGATCGTTCTCTTTTGGGGGTTTCTTTTGGTTTGTTTGCCGCTGCGTGCGGATATTTGGACTACTGCCTATTATCCCGGCTATGAGCAGAACAATATGCCTGCTTCCAATGTGGATTTTACCGTTCTCACACATGTGATCCATTTTGCGGTGCTCCCGAATTCGGACGGAACACTCAACAGCAGCGCCAACGTGGTTTCCACGTCTAATTCATCGGATTTGATTACGCGCGCGCATGCGGCGGGAAAAAAGGTGCTGATTTGTATTGGCGGCGCTGGAAGCACTTTTCTTTCGGCCACGGCCACCAACAACATTACGAAGTTTACCACCAACATCGTCAATTTTATGACGACGCGTGGCTACGACGGCGTCGATATCGACTGGGAGCCGATCAACGCATCGGACTCCAACCAGTTCACGACGTTTATTACTGGTCTGCGAACGCGCTTGGACACTGTCACTCCACGCCCAATGCTCACCGCGGCTGTGGCATGGGAAGAATCGTTGATCGCTTCGCTTCAAAATCAGTTCGATCAAATCAACATCATGACATACGACATGTCCGGGACCTGGGCGGGTTGGGTGACATGGCATAACGCACCGTTATATGATGGTGGTTACAATTTTCCGAGCACTGGCAAACCGGTTCCTTCTACCGAAGGAATGGTGAACAAGTTTGTTGCCGCCGGAGTGGCTCTTCAGAAGCTGGGGATCGGCATTGCTTTCTACGGAAAAGTTTGGAGCGGCGGCGCAGGGACTAGCACTGGAGGCGCTACTCAACCGCGGCAGTCATGGACGACAGCTCCCACGCTCGCTACCGCGTCGTTCAACGAAATCATGACCACCTATTATCAGTCCAATTTGTATCGTTGGGATACGAATGGGCAGGCGGCTTACCTGAGCGTCGACAGCACCAATTCAGCAAACGACAAGTTCATTTCCTACGATGATGAACGTTCTTGTCAGTCCAAGGTCAGCTTCGCCCGTAATAAAAAGTTGGGAGGGGTAATGATTTGGGAATTGGGAGAAGGATATCGTTCGAGCCAACCTGTTGGTAAACGAGATCCATTGCTACAGGCGATCAAGCAGGCGAAGGCGACCCCGCGTTTGACTTCCATCACCCGTACCAATCAACACATTCAGCTTAGCTTCAGCAGCGCGCCGATGGGGACATATCGACTCCAATGGACTACAAATCTGGCGTCCACGAACTGGAGCACCCTCTCCACGAATGTTTCTATTTCAAATGACCTGATGCAGGTGACGGATACGAACGCTCTACCCTCCAACCTTCGTAAATTTTATCGTGTTCAAACACCTCCCTGATTCTGGCAAAAATTAGATAACGATGGGGGCCGACCAGAGCGGACTTCCTTTGGCCTTTGTTACTGCTGGTGAAACATCACAATGTGGTTTGCGCAGCGAGTTGCCATTCTAAGTAATAGACGCCTTTATTAGCTGTTTTCCCTCATCGTTTTCCATCGAAAGACCTCCAGTCCGAAAGACTGAAATCGCATGAGCGTGAAACACAAACGTCGCGGAGCGTAAACATCAAGCTTACACCAGTTGGATAAACCGAGTCGCCCCAATAGCGAGACACCTTCTAAGAGGTAACGTTCATTCATGACAAAAAACGGCGATTCTGCCAGCAAGCCATGAGTAAACGTATTTTGATCACCGGTGGTGCCGGATTTATCGGCTCCCATCTCGCCCAGGAACTTCTCGATGCCGGATATGAAGTTAGAGTTTACGACTGTCTTTCCGAACAAGTCCACGGCGGCAGTCGCGATCGGCCCACTTACCTCAGCGCTGATGTGGAACTCGTTCTCGGCGACGTTCGCGACGAAAGAAGTTTACGCAAAGCTCTGCGCGGCATTGACGCCGTATATCATCTCGCGGCGATGGTCGGGGTTGGGCAAAGCATGTATGAAATCGCAAAATACACGTCGGTTAATAACGATGGGACAGCCACTTTGCTGGAGTTATTAATCGAAAATCCAGTGCAGCGATTGGTGGTGGCTTCAAGCATGAGCATTTATGGCGAGGGTTTGTACTGCACAGAGCAAGGGAGACTTGTTCCCGGTCTGGAGAGAAGTGTTGCACAGTTACACCGGCACGAATGGGAATTGCATTCTGCTGATGGTCATTGCCTTAAGCCCGTTCCAACCTCAGAAGAAAAAACTCCTTGTCTCTCCTCGATTTATGCGCTGTCGAAATACGATCAGGAGAGAATGTGTCTTCTTGTCGGCCGGGCGTACAACATTCCCACCGTGGCCCTACGATTCTTCAATGTTTATGGCCCAAACCAAGCCCTTTCTAATCCTTACACTGGCGTGTTGGCGATCTTTGCGTCGAGATTGTTGAATGATAATCCGCCGCTTATTTTTGAAGATGGGTTCCAAAGACGAGATTTTGTGAGCGTTCACGACGTGGCGCATGCGGGACGTCTCGCTCTGGAGACAGCGACAATTTCGAATGATGTTTTCAACGTTGGGAGTGGTGAGAATTTTACAATTCGTGAAGTGGCTGCTCGGATGGCGACCGCAGTGAACAAAGAGTATATGGAGCCGGAAATTACACAGAATTACAGGGTGGGAGATGTTCGCCATTGTTTTGCGGATATTTCCAAGGCCCAAAGAATTCTGGGTTATGAACCCGTCGTGAGTTTCGAAGAAGGGCTGGAGGAATTGGCTCATTGGCTCGAACGCGAGGTTGCGGTGGATCGTGTCGTCGAAGCCAAAGCCGCCCTTCAAGCCAGAGGCCTTGCTATATGAATCTCTCCCTAAATAGCGGTAACGGATCGGTTCGCCTAGATGGTGGCGACAAGCGTCCGGTGCTCATCACAGGCGGCTGTGGTTTCATCGGAACCAACCTGGCGCATCGATATCTGAGCAATGGCCAGCGAGTCATTCTGTTTGATAACTTGTCTCGCCCCGGTGCTGAAAAGAATTTGAAATGGTTGCGAGAGACACACGGGAATGCTTTTGATGTCGAAATCAATGATGTGCGTAATCCAAGGGCCTTGCGTGGCGTAATTCGGAATGTCTCGAAAGTATTTCATTTTGCAGCCCAGGTGGCTGTCACGACTAGCTTGTCTAATCCCATTGAAGATTTCGAAGTGAATGCCCGAGGAACGTTGAATGTTCTTGAGGCAATCCGTGATCTGAATATTCGACCGTCACTCGTTTTCACATCGAGTAACAAAGTCTATGGTGATCTCGCTGAGGTTCGGTTGAATGGGCGTGGAGACCGCTATACGCCGGTAGATCGCCTGGTTTGTCAGCATGGATTCAGCGAAAACCAACCTTTACATTTTCACAGTCCGTACGGCTGCTCAAAAGGTGCCGGCGGTCAGTACGTTTTGGATTATGCAAGGACCTTTGGCGTTCCGGCTGCGGTTTTTCACATGAGTTGCATCTATGGACCCCACCAGTTTGGAAATGAGGACCAGGGCTGGGTGGCTCATTTTCTTATTCGAGCGATGGAGGGCCATCCCATCACGATCTACGGAAATGGGAAACAAGTGCGTGATATCCTGTTTGTTGAAGATTTGGTGGATGCGCTTCTGCTGGCTCAAAAGAACATTTCTCGACTGTCGGGGCAAAGCTTCAATATTGGCGGTGGAACTCAGAACACGGTCAGCCTGCTCGAGTTACTTCAGAATATGGAACGCTTATGTGGTCGGCTTCCGGATTTGAAATTTGAGCCAACACGGGCTGCTGACCAGCTGTACTACGTCTCCGACATTCGAAAGTTTTTTGGCGCCACAGGATGGTGGCCGAAAGTTGCTGCAATGGAAGGCATCCAGCGACTTTATGCCTGGCTTGCGGAAAATCATACGTCACCGACCTTGCGACGTTTCAATGCCGTTTCTTCTTCCGACACGATCCGCCGAAACCCAGTCACATACCAGCCTTCTCAATCTCAGCCGCGGAGCAAACGACTTTGGCGCCGGCCTGAAAAATCTACGGAAGTTCATTAACTATGCGCCAAAACAGGACAATGCTTGCAGCGACCTTGTGTGCACCTCACCGGTTCGACTTGGTAAAAACCTTTCTGCCCGAACCCCGAGGTAATGAGGTCAGAATTCGCATCGAAGGATGCGGTGTGTGTGGCTCGAACCTGCCGCCATGGCAAGGACGGGATTGGTTCAATTATCCGTTCCCGTCGGGTGCGCCGGGGCACGAAGGTTGGGGAGAGGTGGATGCAATCGGAGAAGCGGTTACCCAGGTTAAGATTGGTGACCGCGTTGCGGTTCTTTCTTATCACGCCTTTGCAGAATGCGATGTCGCCGACGAAAATGTCGTCGTTCGTCTTCCGACGGCCCTTAAGAAGAAGCCATTCCCCGGTGAGGCGCTTGGGTGCGCAATGAACGTAATGGCCCGGTCTCAGATCAAGTCAGGCGAATTGGTGGCGGTCGTCGGAATCGGGTTTCTTGGAGCCCTTGTGACCGCTTTGGCTGTTCGGGCTGGAGCACAGGTTGTCGCAATTTCGAGACGGGATTTGGCTCTTGATACCGCCTTGGCGTATGGTGCGGCCGCGGCGATTCCCTTGCGGGATCGTGAGGACATAGTAAAGCGCGTTGAAAAGTTGACAGACGGAAAGCTGTGCGACTGTGTCATTGAATCTGTCGGGTCTGAATGCCCTCTTAACCTTGCGGCGGAACTTACGAAGGAAAGAGGCCGGCTCATTATCGCCGGTTATCATCAGGATGGACAGCGACGCGTCAACATGCAGTTGTGGAATTGGCGGGGCCTTGACGTAATCAACGCGCATGAACGCGATCCGAATGTTTATGTGCGTGGAATGAAGTCCGCAGTGGATGTAGTTGCTTCTGGCGAGCTTGATCCCTCCCCGCTTTATACACACACCTTTCCCCTGCAAGAAATTCAGAGCGCGTTCGCGACGATGAACGATCGACCGGAAAATTTTCTAAAGGCTCTCATCAGACTATGAATGGCGTCGAAAGGAATTTTTTCCCAGAGTTTTCAACTCCGCTCCGCAAGCCGCGGCTCGGCTTTTTAGGTGTCGGCTGGATCGGACGGCAACGAATGGAGGCGATAGGCCGGAGCGGATGCGCTGAAATTGTTGGAGTTGCCGATGAGTCGAAAAGCTCGGGTGAGGCGGCTGGGAGGCAGGTCCAGGAATTCATCACCCAAGGGCATCAACATAGTCCATTCGTCGCGCACTCCCTCGAAGATCTGCTGAATATGAGCCTGGATGGCGTGATTATCGCGACGCCCAGCGCACTCCACGCAGAGCAATCGATCGCGGCATTAAGAAGAGGTGTTGCAGTTTTTTGTCAAAAACCTCTTGCCCGAACGGCGGTTGAAACTCATCGGGTTGTGTCAGTCGCTAAAGAACACAATCGTCTGCTCGGAGTGGATTTGTCGTATCGGTTTATCGATGGAGCCAGAAGGATTCGTGAGTTGGTAAAAACAGGTGAGTTGGGAGAGATCTATGCCTCGGAGTTGACTTTCCACAATGCCTATGGACCTGACAAAGCGTGGTTCTATGACCCGAAACTTTCGGGGGGTGGTTGCGTCATCGACCTGGGCGTTCACTTGGTTGATCTCGCTATGTGGATCCTGAATTGCAAGGAAGCGACTCGGGTCGATAGCGCCCTGTATGCGAAAGGTCAGAAGGTCACCTCGGGCAATGTGGTGGAAGATTTTGCCTCAGCTCTTGTGGAATTGAAATGCGGCACCTCGATGCAAGTTGCCTGCTCATGGAGATTGCCTGCCGGATGTGACGCCCGAATTTCTGCCGCCTTTTTCGGAACGAAAGGAGGCGCGATATTAGAAAACGTCGATGGATCCTTTTATACATTTCGATCATGGCGATGTGACGGCACGAAACGAGACGTCTTGACGAAGGTGGATGAAGACTGGTCGGGACGTGCCGCTATCGCGTGGTCTCGGCGATTGGCGATCAGCAATGAATTCGATCCTGAAATCGAGTCGGTCGTGAATGTTGCCGACGTTTTGGATCGAATTTACGGGCGGGGGGAGATGGTATGACGCCTCGGCGCATTTTGATGACAGCAGATACGATAGGCGGTGTTTGGACCTACGCCACGGAACTGGCTGAGAATTTTGCCGACTTTGGAATTGAAGTTGTACTGGCGACGATGGGCCGCGCTGTGAGTGCGGATCAAAGAAAACAACTCGGGAGATTGGGAAACGTGGAGTTGTGTGAAAGCGAGTTTAGGCTGGAGTGGATGGAAAATCCTTGGCGGGACGTGGAGGCGGCCGGGAAATGGCTTCTCGGAATTGAAGAGAATTTTAAGCCAGATTTGGTCCATCTTAACAGCTTCGGTCAGGGTGCGTTGGCATGGCAGGTGCCCCATATTGTGGTGGGACATTCATGTGTCAGTTCCTGGTGGCAAGCGGTCAAAGGGGAAGCCATTCCGCGCTCCTGGGATCGGTATGTTGCAACTGTTCGAGATAGTTTGAGGTCAGCAGCTTTCGTCGTTGCTCCAACTCGGGGAATGCTTAACGAGCTAAACTTTTTTTACGGTCCGTTCTCAAAGTATGGAGTGGTTCATAATTTCCGGAATCCGACTGGTTTTCGCGCTGATGCCAAGGAGGAGTTTTTGATCACCGCCGGAAGGCTGTGGGATGAGGCTAAAAATCTCTCATTGTTGTTAGAGATCGCTAATCAGCTTCCATGGTCCATTTATTTAGCCGGCGAGGAACAAAGTGCCGGCGCGTCGATTCGCCGCTCTGTGTATCCTCTTGGGAAATTAGATCCAGAGCCTTTGGCGGAATGGTTGGGCCGAGCCGCGATTTACGTGGCGCCCGCTCTTTATGAGCCGTTTGGACTGTCCATTCTGGAAGCCGCGCTGTCAGGCTGTGCTTTGGTCCTGGCGGATATTCCGACGCTTAGGGAATTATGGAATGGTGCCGCGATATTTATTGCTCCAGACGATCCCCAGGCTTGGCAAGCGGAGTTGGGAAATCTGATTTGGGACAAACATCGGATTAAGGAGTTAGCGGCTCTCGCACGATGCCGAGCGCTCAAATTCAATTCAGCAGAAGGAACTCGTGCGTATCTCGATCTATACGAGGTCGTTTTGACGGCCTCCAACTCGACCGCGAAAGCACAAAGGAGGTTTTGTGAGAATCGTGATGTTTTACCACACGCTGTTGTCTGACTGGAATCATGGCAACGCACACTTTTTACGAGGGGTTGCAACAGAACTAATCTCTCGCGGACATGAGGTTCGGATTTTCGAGCCGACTCATTCCTGGAGTTACTCAAATTTGGTCAACGAGCACGGTGGCGATCCGATTCACCAGTTCCACGCAATGTATCCCACACTGAAGAGCATTCGTTATAATGAGAGCATTGATCTCGGCGCCGAACTCGAAAAGGCAGATTTAGTCGTGGTCCACGAATGGAACAGTCCCGACCTCGTAGCGAAGATTGGGGCCCACCGCCGTTCACGCGGAGACTATGTGCTTCTTTTTCACGATACGCACCATCGAATGGTCACCGCTCCGGAGCAGATGTCTGACTTTGACCTCCGCGGATATGACGGAGTCCTGGCTTATGGCAAAGTGCTTCGCGATCTTTACCTGCAGCGTCAGTTGACGTCCTCGGCGTGGACGTGGCACGAAGCTGCGGATACCCGGGTATTCCACCCAATTCCATCCGCAAACTACGAAGGCGACCTGGTTTGGATTGGAAACTGGGGCGACGACGAGCGGACGTCCGAATTGTACGAGTTCCTGATCGCCCCGGTGAAGGAATTGGGGCTGAAAGCGCGGGTGTACGGTGTTCGCTATCCCAATGAAGCTAAAGAGGCGCTTGCCCACGCCGGTATTGAATATGCGGGCTGGCTGCCGAATTTTGATGTTCCAAAGGTTTTCTCGCGTTTCAAACTGACCATCCACGTTCCACGACGACCCTATGTGGAACGATTACCCGGAATTCCTACTATTCGACCCTTTGAGGCCCTTGCTTGCGGCATTCCTCTAATTTGTTCTCCCTGGAAAGACACTGAAGGGTTGTTTAACCCGGGGAAAGACTATCTCGTGGCAAGAAGCGGCGACGAAATGAAGCTGCACATTAAATGCCTCCTCAAAGATTCAAGGTTGGCCAGGTCGATCGCGGATCATGGAGTCGCGACCATTCAATCGCGACATACTTGTCGCCACCGGGTAACAGAGCTACTCAAAATATTTGAAACCCTTCGGCCTACTGCGTTGAAGAAGAGAGTATTTGTATGAAAACGCATCTAAACATTGCATTTTTCGGCTCCAGTCTCGTCTCGGCATATTGGAATGGAGCGGCCACTTATTATCGGGGGATTATTCGAGCCCTTTATCAAAGGGGACATCGCGTTACATTTTATGAGCCAGATGCTTTCGAAAGACAGCGGCATCGCGACATTCCGGATCCGGATTGGGCTGAAGTCGTTGTTTATCCCGCTACCGAGAAAAGTGTTTTGCACGCCGTTGAAAGTGCTCAAGGAGCGGACCTGATTATCAAGGCGAGTGGAGTGGGCGTGTTCGATCAGTTGCTGGAAGCGAGCGTATTGGAGTGTCACAGCGGCAAAAGCACGGTCGCCTTTTGGGATGTGGATGCGCCGGCCACACTGGATCGCCTTGGTAAGAACCCAGGCGATCCGTTCCGTTCACTCATTCCGCGTTACGATCTCATTTTGACTTACGGAGGAGGTAAGCCTGTTTGCGAGGCGTACCTCCAATTAGAAGCGGCAGCTTGCGTTCCAATATATAATGCGCTTGATCCTCACACTCATTTTTCCGTCGCAGCGGATCCGCGTTTTGAAGGAGACGTGGCGTTTCTCGGAAATCGGCTGCCTGACCGGGAAAAGCGCGTCGAAAACTTCTTTTTCCAGCCGGCCTTGGATTTGCCTCACAAAAGATTTCTTCTCGGAGGTAGTGGATGGCAGGACAAAACGATGTCTCCAAACGTGGGGTATGTCGGACACGTATATACCAGGGATCACAATGCCTTCAATTGCACCCCAAAAGCCGTCTTAAATATTAATCGAGACAGCATGGCCAGCTATGGCTTTTCACCTCCAACCCGTGTTTTTGAAGCCGCTGGAGCAGGGGCCTGCATCATCACGGATGCCTGGGCGGGTATTGAAGAATTCCTGGAGCCTGGAGAGCAGATCCTTGTCGCTGAAAATGGAAACGAGGTCATCGAAATCCTGGATGCTTTGACACCGAAACGGGCTCATGAAATTGGCCGCGCTGCTTTAAGGAGGGTTCTTTCCGCTCACACGTACACTCACCGCGCTGAAGAATTGGAACATGTCCTGGAAGGACGCTTAAAGGAGGTGATCGCATGAAAGTAGTTATTCTTGGCCTTTCAATTACGTCCTCCTGGGGTAACGGCCACGCAACGACTTATCGCGGGTTATCACGAGCCCTCGCCGCCGTCGGTCATGAGGTGATTTTCCTTGAGAGAGATGTTCCGTGGTACGCTGGAAACCGGGACTGTCATAAATGTAAGTTTTGCAAAATTGGTCTTTATAGGAATTTGCAACAGCTTGAGACTCAGTATGGCGAAATCGTACGCCATGCCGACCTCGTATTGGTTGGATCTTATGTGCCGGATGGAATCTGGATCGGTGAATGGGTGACGGGGGTGGCTCGGGGAATTACCGCGTTTTACGACATTGATACGCCTATAACGCTCGCGAGGTTGCAAAACAAACAATGTGATTACCTTTCCGTCGAGCTGATTCCCAAGTATCAGATCTATTTATCTTTCACGGGAGGCCCAACGCTGGGACGGCTTGAAGGGGAATATGGATCCCCCATGGCACGGCCTTTGTATTGTTCGGTGGATTTGGATCTCTACTCGCCGATTTCCTGCGAAAAAAGGTGGATTCTCGGTTATCTCGGAACTTATAGCGACGATCGCCAGCCCGCCTTGCGGGAACTGCTATTAAAACCGGCAGTGCAGACTCCTGAACACTCGTTCGCCGTGGCGGGTGCCCAATACCCTGAAGATATTCGGTGGCCGGATAACGTGAGCCGCATCACGCACCTCGAGCCGAAATTGCACAGAAAATTTTATAACGAACAGAGCTTTACTTTGAACATTACCAGGGCCGACATGAAACGGGCAGGGTACTCACCCAGTGTTCGGTTGTTTGAGGCGGCAGCGTGCGGAACACCTATCATCACCGATTACTGGTCTGGCATTGAGAACTTCTTTATTCCAGGGGAGGAAATTCTGATCGCGCAGAATCACGAAGATATCCTGGGCTTTTTGAGAGAAATTTCTCCTAAGACCCGAAAGCGATTGGGGGAACAATGTCGTCGTCGCATTCTTTCTTCCCATACATCTGCTCATCGTGTTCGGGAGTTGGAAGGATATCTGCGGGAGGTACGCCCCGTTGGGAAAAAACTGTTTCCTCCAAATTCGGCGTCGTGCGACCCCTCAGTCGTCATTTCAAGGACAACTTTTTATGAAAACATCTAAGAAGGTTCGGGTAGCTATCATTGGAGCTGGAAATTGTGCCTCCTCTCTTGTGCAAGGAGTTGAATTTTACCGGAACACCGCCGAAGAAACAGATGTCCCGGGATTGATGCACGTTCGTTTGGGTGATTATCACGTTGGTGACATCGAGTTCACCGCCGCCTTCGATGTGAACAGGACGAAGGTTGGCAGAGACCTGTCGGAAGCCATCTTCGCTGCGCCAAATAATACCATCGAATTTTGTAAGGTTCCTTACCTGAGCGCTCCTGTTTATCGAGGTATGACTCATGATGGTTTGGGAAAATATTTGAACGACGTGATTGAAAAAGCTCCGGGTGAAACCGATGACATTGTCGGCATCCTTCGAGACACGAGGACGGAGGTTGTTGTTTCGTACCTTCCGGTCGGCTCCGAAATGGCCACAAAATGGTACGTGGAACAGGTATTGGAGGCTGGTTGTGGGTTTGTGAACTGTATCCCTGTTTTCATTGCGTCACAACCTTACTGGCAAAAACGATTCGAAGACCGAGGGCTGCCGATTGTCGGCGATGATATTAAATCACAGGTTGGGGCAACGATTACGCATCGGGTCCTCACCAGTTTATTTCGAGATCGCGGAGTTCGGTTGGACCGAACCTATCAACTGAATTTCGGGGGTAACACGGATTTCATGAACATGCTCGAACGCGAGCGGCTGGAATCGAAAAAGATTTCGAAAACCAACGCCGTGACCAGTCAGTTGGGGCATCCTATGCCAGCCGATCAGGTGCATGTGGGACCGAGTGATTATGTGCCATGGCTGGCGGACCGCAAATGGTGCTATATCAAAATGGAAGGAACAACCTTCGGAAACGTTCCTCTGCACTGTGAGGTGAAACTAGAGGTGTGGGACTCGCCTAATTCTGCCGGTGTTGTGATAGACGCGGTGAGATGCGCCAAGACAGCGATGGATCGAGGTATTAGCGGGGCGCTGGTCGGGCCGTGTTCTTATTTCATGAAGTCGCCACCTCTGCAATTTAATGATTATGAGGCTCGCCAGAAAGTTGAAGCATTTATTCGGCGTGAAGAGGGACAGTCAGAGTCTCTCGCCGAAAGGAAAGTGGTCCATCTATGAAAATAGTTATCTTCGGCCTTACAATTAGTTCTTCCTGGGGAAATGGCCACGCAACTTTGTGGCGTGGACTTTGCAAGGCATTGGCAAACCGTGGCCATGAGATTGTTTTTTTTGAGAAAGATGTTCCTTATTACGCAAAACATCGTGACCTTCTTGATCCTGCTTACGCGAAGTTAATTTTGTATGATAGGTGGCACAATGTAGCGTTTCTCGCGAAGGACGCTTGCGGCCTAGCAGATGTCGCGATTGTTACTTCTTATTGTTCCGACGGAATTGCCGCTTCGGAACTGGTCACTTCGTCTTCAAGCCAGTTGAAAGTGTTCTATGACCTTGATGCGCCCGTCACGTTGCAGCGCTTGAAATGTGGGGAAAAGGTTGACTACGTCGGAGACCGAGGCTTCACGGACTTTGATCTGGTGCTCAGTTATACGGGCGGAAGAACTTTGGCGGAATTGAGGTTGCATTTGGGCGCCCGGAGAGCTGCTCCGCTATATGGCAGTGTTGATCCGCAAACCCATTATCGACGTCAACCCGTTTCGGCTTATGTTTCAGATTTTTCATACCTCGGAACTTATGCCGCCGACCGACAGCCATTGCTGAAAGAGCTATTTCTAAACCCGGCACGAAGGCAACCCGGTAAGAAATTTGTTATCGCAGGTGCTCAATACCCTGAAAACTTTCCCTGGGACGAGAACATTTATTTCGTTCAACACCTCCCGCCTTTCGAACACGCGGCCTTTTTCTCTTCCTCAAGACTGACTTTAAATATCACCCGTCAGGCCATGGCAGAAATGGGCTATTGTCCATCGGGTAGATTGTTCGAAGCCGCAGCTTGTGGCACTCCAATCGTGACTGATGTTTGGGCAGGATTGGAGAGGTTTTTTACTCCGGGAAAAGAAGTTATCGCTGCTGGAAATGCTGCCGAGGTTATTCGCGCTGTCGATCTTTCGTCCCACGAACTCCAACGGATTTCGAAATGTGCACAGGAGCGCGTCTTGGATGAACACACTGCAGACGTGCGTGCCAGGGAATTAGAAGAAATCCTCGAAAGCACATTTTCTGAAACGGAAATGGTCCAGGTATAATTATGTGGGGCGTTATTCCAGCAGCCGGGGCAGGAAGCAGGATTCAACCGCTGGCCTTTTCAAAGGAGCTGTTGCCCGTTGGGAGCCGCCTGGAGGGAAATAATGAGCGCCCACGCGCTGTCAGCGAATATCTGATCGAAAGGATGATTTTGGGCGGCGCGACCAAGATCTGTTTCGTCATCTCTCCGGGTAAGTCAGATATTTTGGAATATTATGGGGCTGGCCTCGGGTCAGCGGATTTCTCGTACGTGGTGCAGCCTAAACCCGCCGGTCTATGTGACGCTCTCTTCCAGTCGATTCCGCTAATTCATGACGATGAACCGATTTTATTTGGACTCCCCGACACCATTTGGTTTCCCGAAACCGGTTTTACGGCTCTTCCTGAGAATGATTTTTCGTTCATGCTCTTTTCCGTCCGGCAACCGGAATTCTTTGATGCCGTCGTCTTTGATCGCCATGAACGAGTGCAAAAAATAGAGGTGAAACAAAAGGATGCGTCTTCGAATTGGATCTGGGGCGCTTTTAAAATGCGCGGTTCTGTTTTCCGCCAGTTGCATTCTTTGTGGCTGGAACGAGGCAGACGAGACGAATACCTCGGTACTTTAGTAAATGAATTTCTCGCCCGCGGAGGAAAGGCACGAGCCATTTGCATCGGGAGTTCGTATGTTGACGTGGGAACGGTGCACGGATACCGGGAAGCGATGCGTTTGCTCAGCGAACAGCCTTCATCGGAAGTTTCATTGATCAGGGATGCCGGCGTAGGAAAGTCACCATTACCCCTCAGTTCATATGAATGCCGTTAAAAAACGCTCTGATCACGCGCAAGCTTCACCGTTGACCGATAGCGATCTCAGGCAGCAGATTGAGGACCTCGGTCCTTGGTTTCATAACCTGCAGCTTCAGGGGATTCAAACTGCACCAACTCACTTTTTGGGAGACTACCCTGCGTTTAAGTTTCAAAAGTTTGCGGCGGCAATCCCGCAGGATCTCCATGGAAAAACCGTGTTGGATATCGGTTGTAATGCGGGTTTCTATTCGTTTGAAATGAAACGCCGTGGAGCGATGCGGGTGGTTGCGATCGATTCTGACGAGCGTTACCTGCGACAAGCCCGTTTCGCTGCCAGGACTTTAAACTATGACGATATCGAGTTTAGGCGACTTTCGGTATACGACGTGGCAACGCTGCATGAGAAATTCGATTTTGTTATTTTCATGGGGGTTTTTTATCATTTGCGTCATCCGTTGTTGGCGCTGGACCTGATCTATGAACATGTGACGAGGGATCTTCTCCTCTTCCAATCAATGCAGCGCGGAGAGGATGAGGTTTTTGTTACCGATTCGGACTATCCAATCTCAGAAGACATCATCTTTGCCCACGAAGGTTTTCCAAAAATGTTTTTTATTGAGAACCGCTATTCCAACGATCCTACGAATTGGTGGATTCCGAATCGTGCGGCAGTGGAAGCCATGCTGCGCAGTTCGGGATTTCAAATTCTGCATCGCGCCGAGGAAGAAGTGTACTTGTGCCGCAGGACCCCATTCGAAGATGAAGCTGGCGACCGTGGTGCTGTTTACCCTTCGCATTGAAAAAGGAATTTATGATCGATTCTGTCATGTTTTGGAATGAGCCGAATAACAAATCTCATTGGGATTTTACCATTGATCCGGGCTGGAAAATTTTTGCTGAAATGGTCAGGAACGCGGCCGCAGCTGTGAGATCCGAAAACCCTGGATTACGGCGCGCGCTCGGTGGCATTTCTCCCATCGATCCTGATTTCATCCTGAATATGAAGCGTCAGGGCGTTTTGGATTTGATGGATGTTGTTGCGGTGCACGGCTTCCCTTTAGATTGGAATCATTGGCAAATTCGCGAGTGGCCATCCAGGTTGAAAGAAATCGAAGCGGTAACCGATTTACCGCTCTGGGTTTCAGAGGTGGGCGTCTCAAGTTTCGGCGCTGAAGAAGTCCAGGAATTTGGTCTTGCTCGCACTGCCGAGTTGCTGGTGGATCGAGTTGAAAGAATCCATTGGTATTCCCTCTACGATTTGCCAAAGGCATGGCCCGCTACCACAAGACACAAGGAGGCGGAAGGATCGGCTTATTATAGGCATTTTCACATGGGATTGCTGCGCGAAGACGGTTCGCCGAAATGCGCCTTGGCTGATTTTTCGAGATTTACTCCGGACTTGGGTATCTGCCAATGGTTTCATTTTGAAGATCATCGACTGGACTCGGCCGTGAAATGGCTGAAACAACTTGGAGTACGTGATGTGCGAACGGGGCTGAGCTGGTCGGATTTCTTTCGTCCGAACGCATTACAGTGGTTTGATCGGTTGATGCAGCGGTTGGAAGATTTTAATCTTACGATAACTTTTTGTTTCACTCCAGAGCATCTCGGGTTGCAAGCACATCATACGAGCCCCCCGAGGCAGATCGATGAATACGCCTCGTTCTGTGTTGAAATGGTTCGACGTTATGCACCAGTGTCCGTTCGCTGATTTATTGAACCATAGTCGCACAAGATAGGACTGCGTCTGTGTGCTTTAAAACCTGCTTTCGATAGAACGCGGTGGCGATGCGCAAACGTTCGCCTTCTTCCGAATCGTTTTCAATAGGTGCAATGGTGCAGAAGCCGCAGCGAAATGCTGCGTACGCGATGCAGTAAGAAGGGATAACGCTTGGTTTACCTACTGCACCTAATCGCCGCAGCAGATAGCGAGAAGCAGCAATGTCTAAATCCCATTCGACGATGGTTCCTGCAATGTCCCATTCAATTGGCTGTGGACCAACTATTGTATGGTCACATTCGTGCGCGGTGGCGTTTGGCTTGATAATCTGGCCGTTGTTTAGTTCTACCCACGCAAGGGGTTCCATTCGCCCATCGCCACATCTCCGGTTCTCCCGAACGGTCATCTGTAACCGATTTGTTATTTGCGAGGCGAAATGTGGGGCGAGAATGTCGGCGAGGTTCCATTCGATTATCTGCGAGAGCCGCTTTACGGCATCAGTCGTCTCCATGGTTGAAAGAACGGAGCCTGAAGCGGACATGATGTGTTCGGCCAACTGGTCGAGTATACACTGCCTTTTCCCGTCTGATTTCTGTAATCGCCGACCCGTGATCCATGGTGTCCCGACGAAACCGTCGAATTCCGAACTTCCCGTTTGTTTGATCTGTTGCAGAGCGATTTCGGAAGCTGTCACATCGAAATTGCGCGTAAAACACAGGCCCTGAAACTTCCAAAGGATCGCCGCGTCTCCTTTTCCTATGCACAGCAGTTTTGTTCGTTCGAACAGCCGATTGATTGCAGGCCATTCCTGTTTCCGGGTAAATATTTCCTCGCGCCATCGGCCACCGCCAAGGTCTTTTGTGACGACTCCCTTTTCGCCCAAAAGCTTTGCGCTTTGCCGTGCCAATCGCCCTTCCCATGTCTGCTTTTCCCAGAGGATTTCTTTGAGTTCTGTGGTGAAGGAGGGGATGAGTTTCCAAAAATCCTTAATTTTCTTTGATGCGGCAGGTCCCGGCTGATTTGCATGCGCTGGCAAAAACGCAATCTTCCTGGTTTGAACGCCACCGCAAATAAGCGCTTCGGCTGTTGCTGCCATGGAAGATCCCGACATTCCCGGCCCTTCATCCACGACAAGGGCATGGTCTGCGCAAGCTGTCGTTGCCAAACGCACCTCGCGTTCGAAGGGATGACCCGAAGGTCGCACGGTAATTCGTCTTACTGGATAACCCATCCTACGCAGCATCGCGGTGACGATTGCTGACAGAGTTGTTCCAATGCTTCGCAGACCAACCACTAGGATACTTGCGGCCCGCGCAACTCGATTCTGTCGCAACCATTTAATAACGGAGAAACAGTATTGTTCGGGAAAAAGTGTGTAAAACGCAAAACCCTCGGGAACTTTAATTCGGAGCGGGGCAGGGGAGCAAACGAACGTGGTTAACTCACTCCCGATATCGTTCCATTTGGCAATTTCCATCGGCGTCCCGAAGAGCGCGCCGCAAAAAGCAGTGGCCGCAATATCCGTAGCTCGCTCCACGTGTGAGTGTATTTGGGGACCGAGATCAGCATCGGCGACACCTTGTTCGAGCTGTCCCACTTGAATCAACAAGGTCCGACATTGCTCCAGGGATCCTGGAACGGCGGTGGTGTGGCGAAGGCGCACTTTCTCGATCGCTTCTTCCAGCGTGATTTCGAAATGAGGATCGCCGTAAACAATCATTGAGCTGTTCAGGAACATTCCAATTTACGTTGTGCAAATGCCATGAACAACAGGGCGACTTGGTGGTGAATTCGGGTGATCTTCGCAGCCTGAAAAACAGAAAAGCCGCAATTGGAAAACACTTTCGTTCTTTTAGGTTCCAATACGGAGGATTCATGCCCGTTCAATCCATTGCTTCAGCGCGGTTGCGACGCGCTCTACAGTTTGCCTTTCCTTATCGCAAATCTGTCGGAATCATTCTGCTGATAACCCTGTTTATTGCCGCGCTCAGCGCGGCAGAGCCCCTCTTTCTGAAGTATATTTTCGATCGGCTGGGAATGGATAAACCAGCGCGACCTCTCATTATTGGAATTGGCTGGCTCTTGTTGCTTGGTTTTCTCCGCGAAGGTGGAACGGGGCTTTCCAATTGGCTGACCTGGCATACCCGTCTGGGCCTGCACCATGCGTTGCTCGAGGCCACAGTAGGGCGTCTACATCGTATGCCCCTGAGTATGCATCGAACTGAAGGGGTGGGAGCGATCATGACGAAGCTGGATCGCGGCATCCAGGGATTCATTGGTGCCGTGAGTCAAATTCTCTTCAACATTTTTCCTGCAGTTCTCTATCTCGCCATTTCGATTGTGGTGATGTTGAAGCTGGATTGGCGCCTCGCCTTGCTTGTCCTTGCGTTTACGCCGTTGCCCGCTGTTATCGCCGCATTCTCAGCTCCGGAACAGATCGAGCGCGAACGCACTCTGTTGGAGGGGTGGGGAAAAATTTATTCGCGATTTAACGAAGTTCTCTCAGGAATTGTAACGGTTCGAAGCTTTTCCATGGAAGAGATGGAGAAGCAGCGCTTTCTCAAAAATGTCCATGATGCGAATCAAGTGGTCGTACGCGGGGTTGCCATCGATACAGTTTTTACGGCTGCCACAAATGTTGTGATAATGCTTGCGCGTGTCGCCGCGACGGCGCTGGGTGGCTTCTTTGTTTTGCGGGGTCAGATCACCCTTGGCACATTAATCGCCTTCCTCGGCTACATCGGCGGATTGTTCGGTCCGGTTCAGGGATTGAGTGGAATTTATCAAACGCTGCAAAAAGCCACGGTTTCTCTTGATGAAATTTTCCGAATCCTTGATATCCAGGAAACCATTGGCGACGCGCCGAACGCAATCGAGTTAAAAACGGTTCGTGGTGAGGTCACTTTTGAAAATGTTAGATTTACATATGAACAGGCAAACCGCCCTATCCTGGACGGCGTAACAGTCTCTGTGCGTCCTGGGCAAACCATTGCCCTTGTTGGGCCCAGTGGGTCCGGAAAAACAACGATGCTCGCGTTGTTGATGCGTTTCTATGATCCGGGGGAAGGAACGGTTTATCTCGACGGGCATGATTTGCGCACCCTCAAACAAAGCTCGTTGCGTCGCAACATCGGCGTGGTCCTCCAGGATCCCTTACTTTTCAACGATACCGTTCGCAATAACATTGCCTATGGAAGACCGAATGCCGACATGCGTGAGATTGAGCAGGCGGCGCGAATGGCGAATGCACACGACTTCATCATGCGTCTGCCCGATAAGTACGACACCCAGGTGGGGGAGAGAGGTAGTCGCCTGTCGGTGGGCGAACGTCAACGCATAACCATCGCACGAGCGCTGATCAAGAATCCGCGGATACTGATGTTGGACGAGGCTACCTCTGCTCTCGATGCGGAATCTGAAGCACTGGTACAGGAAGCATTGGAGCGACTGATGAGCGGACGTACAACTTTTGTCATCGCGCATCGTCTTTCCACGGTGGTGCACGCTCACAAGATTGTGGTGTTGAAAGAGGGCAAAATTGCGGAAACCGGCACCCATGAGGAGTTAATGCTCCTTGGGGGCTATTATGCGTCGCTGGTGTACAGACAAACTCGTGGTTTGATTCGCAATGAAGGTGAAGAGCCGCTTCGTGCGGCGTGAACTGGCTGCGATGAACGAGAAACCCGAAACAGAAGAATCGCCTCCGGAATCAACCCCGGTGCTGGATCGCAACATTCAGGCATTGATTGCGCGTCGTCGACAAATCGAACATTCCCAAAGCCGCGAGCAACGCGTCGCAGCAGCCATCACATCGTTCGCCGGCAGTATGCGATTCGTGTACCTGCACCTTTTCATCTATGGCGCCTGGATCATCGTAAATCTCCCCGTGGCCCCTCGGTGGACGCGCTTCGATCCATCATTTGTCGTCCTCGCGATGGAGGCATCGGTTGAAGCGATTTTTATCTCCACTTTTATTTTGATTACCCAAAACCGCATGCAGGCACTGTCCGAAACCCGCAATGACTTGGATCTACAAATCAGCTTGTTGGCCGAACACGAAGTGACCCGGCTGCTTAGACTCGTTCAACAAATCGCCAACAAGGTGGGTGCAACGGAAGCTTCGTGCTCCGACCTGAATGAGCTGACGCAGGATGTTCATCCTGAAAAAGTGATGGAGAAAATCGAGGAAGCCGAAAGGAAGGTTTAAGTTTCAGATATCACCTTTTGCAGATGGCCCCTTGCGTCCAGTATTTATTTTGTTACCGTGTCCCGCGCTGCTGAGTCTTGCCGTTCCTCAGCAGGTATTGTGAGCAGGATGCCGGTGTGGCGAAATGGCAGACGCACAGGACTTAAAATCCTGGGACCTTAAACAGTCGTGTCGGTTCGAGTCCGACCACCGGCACCATCTCTTGATGCTGTAACATCAAGTAATCAGGAGGGTTTCAAGGGTTTACGAACACGCAAACGAACACAATAGGAATGCTTCTTTCATTCGCTTTTCAATTCGTTGCCGTGCTTGCGCCAAACTTCTTTAACGCGGTGATAAGCGCTTCACTACACTCAAGTTGTTATGAAGACGCGATATTCTCTCGTCTGCCTTTCGAATCGCGGTGGCACGTTTTACTCCTTCGATTCCGAAACGAGAAAACGAGAAAGTCTGAACACTAAAGATCGTGCCGAAGCGCAGCGACTCCTCAACGCCAAGAACGAATCCACTCACAACGCAACGGTCAATTTGCAGCTTGCCCGGGTCTATCTCCAGCACAGCGATCCAGCCATTACCACCCGGACTTGGCAGCACATCATGGATGAAATGGCTAAACTGAAGGATGGCCCGACAGCTGATCGTTTTGTCCGCGCAACGAAGGATCAGGCCTTTGATTCCATCCGGAACGTTCCAGCCTATTCCACCAAAGCGGAGGACTTTTTACGTGTCCTGGAGAAAGGCGGCGTTTCCACCAATGTTTTTCTCCGTCGGATTCATAACTTCGCTCTTTCGATGACGTTCATTCCTTTGCCGGTCCTTGTTCCCAGAAACTGGCCGGCCGTTCGATTCGAAGAAAAACGTGCCATTACACTCGACGAACACAGGGCCATTGTGGCACGGGAAAATAATCCGGAGGTGAGAGCTTACTACCAGCTTTGCTGGCACATCGGCGGCGCGCAATCCGACGTTGCTGCTCTCAAAGGCGAAGACGTCGATCGCAGCCAACGGATCATCACCTTCAGCCGCAAGAAAACGAAAGTGCCGGTGATCATCTCCTATGGTGAAGAGCTCGCGCAGATCCTCGCCACACTTCCATCGACGGGCCCGCTCTTCCCAACGCTGATCAACTACCACGAGCGGCACCGGTCCGAGATGTTTGCTAGACGCTGCAAGAGCCTGAAGATCGAGAACGTGTCACTTCACTCTTATCGCTATTCCTGGGCAGAGCGAGCCAAGCAAGTCGGCTATCCAGAACGGTTCGCTCAACAGGCGCTCGGGCACAATTCCAAGGCTGTACATCGAGCTTACGCGAAGAACGCTTTGGTGCGGCTGCCATCGCTCGAAGAATACGAACAAAAGATCGTGCCACTACCGAAAGTCGTGAATGGTTGAGCGTCTTGGCAGGAGCCGCACTCGTCAGGGGTGCGGCTTGTTGCCCCGCTCAAGCTTGTAGGAGGCGATCTTTTTCTTCCACGCGGCAAGACGTTTCTCGCGGAATACTTCGAACTGTTTTCCTTCGGCCGACTCGATTTCCCTCAATGGCAAAACATTCGTCCAGTCAATGGAGTGCCGCCATGCTAAATTTCGCCCATCTTCCGATTCTGAAAATGCCATTATCACTTCAACCATTTTGAACCAGCCTCGAGCGTTCAATTCTTCCACAAGCACGCGCTTCATTACGAAGCGTAAATAGGCCCTTACGCAAAATACCATTATTCGAAGGTGAGCCACATCGTTCCGACTTTCCTGGTTAATTCGAAGCGCCATGTAGCCCTTCGATTTCAAAAGGGATATAGGATCGATCAGCCGAACGATTTTACCTTTCAGCTCGGTGGTAATGGCTGTTTTCTCGATAAGGTCGTTTGCCACGCCAGGAACGTCATTCACGACCTCGATTAGCGATTCCTCGTCACCAATCTTCAGTGGAATGACCGCTACCAAAGCTGTCATTTCGCGCTTGCTCGGAAATTTCGGCGTCAGCTTCAACTGGGCCGCGATGGTTTCCGCTGCTTTGCGATCTCCACGGAAATCAATATCGGCACTGGTAAACGGGCTCAGCGGTAGAAGGTGCTTTTCCTCAGCAGAATAATGTTCAGCCCAGAAGTTGACCGCTTGGCCACCGATCAGAAGAAAGGGTTTATTTTCGTGATTACGGACGAGGAAAAGAGCTTCGAAATCCCCAATTGAGAATTTAGGCATTTGCAAAGGCTGCCAATGATTCTTCCAAATTAGTGATTTTCCATCGGCGCGCGTTGCGAACCAAGCCGTTTTTTCGCTGTATCCGCGCAGCGGCTCGGCGGCCGGTTTTCGCAATGCCAATGTCTCGCATGCGAAGAGTCGCTTTACGACGTTTTAGAATGGCAGCTGCGGAGGACATTGGTGTTATACGCTGTATACAGTTATCTGTTTTTAGCATGACGGTCAAGGTCAAGCCTTGCTCCTAAATTAACACGGGGCACGCGATTATGCATCTGCTACGCAGCTTCGGCGGAAGCAGATTCGGAAACCTTTGCTGCGCTCTCGGGTGCGGCAGGATGCACGTCGGCACCCGGTCCCTTCTTTCGCTTCTTCCCGTTCTCATGGACGTGCTTTTCAACTATCCGCACGGCTTTGTCCAACCATGCCACGTCCTGGCTGAGACGTTCGATTTCCACAAGGGCAAACCACTTGCGAGAATTCTGGGAAGGTTTGCCTAAGGGTTTTAGATGCCCAACGCGCATGAGCAACGGAATAAAGTAATCGGGCCAGCCGAAAATTTTCGCTGCACGCTCCGCGTCGACACAGGCGGGCATTGCCGCCGAATTGTAAATTCCTTGTTGTTCGACTCTCACACTGTTCCTTTGCCGGTTTTCTCCAACCGATCATCAATACCGTTCTTATTTGCATCCACGAAGCCCTGTAATTTGCCGTGGCGATGAGCGAGGAACCACCCGCCGACGGCCAGCGCTACAGCACCCAAAATCAAAAGCTCGTTTCCAACGATCAATGTCGGAAGGACTATCAATGCCAAGCCACCAACCAGAATTGCAGCGCTGGTGGTCACACTGCCGATGATTGCCCGGAGCGGCGGGTAAAAAAGTGAAGCCAATCCAAAGAGAAACATCACAACACCAACCCAAACAATGCCTTTCAGACTGGAAAGCTTCGCGCCGATCTCGCGGGCACTGTCTTTCTGGGCGGGACCAAGTTCTGTCTTCGCTCGCGTTTCCTCGCGTTCGACCACAGGCATTGGCGCATTCACAACAACGGCTTGCACGTTTGTCACTGGTGCAGCGGCCGGCTCGACTTGGATGACGCGAGTTTCCTCGATGCGGGAACCCGCAGGAACAGTATAGCTCTTCGTTTTCACCGTTTCCTGATCCTGCCGGGAAACCGCCGCGGGATTGTCGCTCTGCACAAGAGTCTGCTCTACGACGCCAGCGGGCTTCACCGTCGTTGTTGCCTTTCCGCCTTTGAGTGGCTTCGTGGTACTGCAGCCGGTTATCAGGCCGACGATGAGAATTAGTGCGAGGGATTTCATTTCGAGTCTTTCTTCTGTTGTTGCTCCATCAAAATTGTGATGCGGTCGACGGTTCGGGCCAGCAGCGCCTGATTTTCGCTAAGCGTGTCCATGCTCCTCTTCAAATCTCGACGTTCTTCGATTGTGTAGCTTTGTCGCAACTCCACGGCCGTCAGGCGTTTGTCCATGTTCGTCCAGAGCGCAATGAGAGCGCCTGCCATGGAGACCAACTGCAATACATTGCCGAGAGTGATCTCGGGATTGAACTTCAACTGGCGCGTGCCGTTGTTCTTGAAAATAGGATCGTCCATAAAATTTTGTGGCCAGTCTGCTAGGACCGGATCAGCGGCACTGCGCCGCTTTTGCTTTTCACTAACGCGCCAAACTTCGCCAGCATTGCCTGGGCAACATGCGAGAGGATCGGGCGCACATCGGTTTTGCTGTAGCCGGTCTGGTTGGGACCAACGTTGAGGTATTTCAGGCCTTCCCCTGGAGGAGCTCCTGTTCGATCGGCAACCAAAAGCTCCCGCGCCATTTCGCATGTCGCGTCCAGGAGTTCTCTCGGGATCACGTTCGATTCCACGTACGCTCCTAGGTCTGGATCCGGACACGTCCGACGCGGCCACTGCAAAGCTTGGGTGTCCGTTGCTTTGAAACCGGCGAAGCGCATCTGTGAATCGATCAATCTCGTTGCCATGACGAGCGCGGCCTCCTTGTTCCCGGCGCTCGCGGCGCTCCAAGCCGTGGCGTAAAGATGCCCTTCATGGTACGCGTCACCATCGGCAGCCGAGGCGTATGCATTCGCATCGACCTTTCCGGTTCCGTCTTCTTTAACGATTACCAGCGGCATTTTTAAAATTCGGGATCTTTATCCAGTTATGACTGCGAAACATTTGTGGTCCTGTTGCTTCGCACCGGCACCAGAGCTCTCCATCCAGTTCGTAAAGGAACCGTACGACGTAACCATCACCTTTCGGGCCGCGATAAACGTCGACAGCACGGGTCAGTGTTCCGCGCCCGTCGAGCGGACATTCCACGAACGCGCTCGGCTCGACCTTCGTGATTCCGTCTTGAGCACCGGCGACGCTCGACAGTTCGCCTGTCGATTTTTGATTTGCTTCCGCGAAATTCGGGTTCATCAAAACTCCTCCAAGGGAAGTCCTGCACCGTCGTTGTACAGCGCGGTGATCTCATCGGCGCTCAGAACACGATTCCACTTTGCGACTTCATCGATCGTGCCGGTGAATGGATAGCCGGCTTCGTGTGCACCGATTCGAAACATTTCCCCAACGCGAGGATATCCGGCTACATCGGTCTGGATGGCAGGTTCTCCATTGTCGATGATGAGCCCAACGGTGTTGCCACTACGGTAGAAAACTAAATGATGCCATTGATCTGGAGTCACATCGGCATTGCCGGCGAGCCAGAGAATTGTATTCCCGTCTGCGTCGTACATGACCAGGTCGAGTGCATGGCCGAAAGTGACCAGATACACACCACCCGTTGAGTTGAGCATGGTGTCGGAACCGAAGATCGGTTCGAGCTGATAAACCCACAGGGACATTGTGAAATCCGCATCGAAACGCAGAAGCGGATGATCAGGATGATCGAGCCAGCGATCATAACCGACATAGCTGGTTTCGGCTCCGTTTCCGAAGATGCCGCCTTCCTGTCCAACGCCATTGTTGTCCGTCAGATCCAATCCGTTTCCGGAAGAATCCAAACGCATTTGTCCCGGTCCCTCCTCAAGCTTCCAATACGCGACGAGCCCATCGAGCAAGGAGACCTCGACGGTTTCCGGTGGCCGAACCGTCGTCGCACGATTGCGACGACGCTTCGCCAACTGGAGAATCTCGAACGCCACGCGCTTACGCGCCAGGTTCCACGGTCTTCCGGGACTTTTCTTCGGCAGCTTTTGCACGTTTTGCTTTCGCGGGTGTAACAGTTGGTTTTTGTTCCGGTAGAACCGCAGTTGATACGTCCGGCTCTGGAACCTGAGGCGCTTGGGGCGCAACGGGCTCGGCCGGTGATTGTATGACAGGCCTTTCCTCGACTTGTGGTTGAACCTCTGGCACAGCAGGCGGGGTGGCCGTCGGCAAAGCCTCAGGAGGCAGCAATGGCCTCCGAACACGACGAATGATTGGGTAAAGCATAGGTCTACTTGATGCGAAAGAATTGAATACCTGTGCGTATGCCGACGACGCCGCCGCGATTCGCCGTGTTATTGGAGGCATTGATATAAATTCTTCGCGGACTGTTAATCGTGTGGATTCGGATGAATTCCTGTTCCCACTCGGCATTTGCCAAGGGAACTTTAAGTAGCGCTGTGTCGCCGATCTCCAATTCTTGTTCAACGTCGATCAGCGCATAGGTGATGACGTCGCCAGCCTGAAAGTTGCCGGCAAAGTGAATGCGGCCGAGCAGCAAATACGTTCCAGGATCCTCCAGGCGCACAGAGCAAGGTGCATTGCCAATGCCAAGGGCAATGGGTTCTAGATTATTGTTAAGGGCCTGCGGACCCCAATTCATACCGGCGCTTGCAGCGATGCTCGGCGTAAAACTGCAGGAACTGCGTGGAATGATTTTTCCCATAGGATTCCGATTGTTACGGTTGGCGCATGCCGGCCACCGCGGCGGGAGCCGCAGTGGCCGGCATGCTAATGCCTAGTTGTTATGGGTAATCGCGACGAGGCGGACGTTTTTGTTTTCCCAGACACGCGCCCAGTTCGCGCCGTTCTCCAACTCTGCATTCGTCGGCGAGTCACCAGCGACCGCAGCGGAAGTGAACTTCACACCACGCGGATGCAGGATATAACGACGGCGATTGATCAGAACGGTATCGCTATCGAGCGGCACACGCGCGAGTTCGACGCCTTCAGTGCCGTGACCGCCCTGGAGCGGAGTGCCGTCCAGCGGAGCGACACCTTTGCCAAAAGCCCCAGAGCCGAAGAGATAGGTCGTGTAAACTTGGCCATCAGTCGTTCCGGCACGAACGGGCAATGAATCATCCACGATCACACGGCGACCTTGGAACACACGAAGCATCGGTTTTCCTTCGCTGTCCGGAATGAAATCGATGAGATCGAGTTTGCGAAGCGCTGCTTCGGTTGCCGAATGCATCGCGACAGCCGTGAGGCGATCAGCGGCGTCACCGAGTTTTGTGCAAGCGTCGACGAACGTCGCGCCGTTTAGCCGTGTGGCAGCGCTCTGTCCGACTATCGTCTCGGAATTGATGCCGAGGAGGTTTCCAGCCATCGAACCCGCCGCGAAAATGCCTTTAAGCGACGAGATGACGATGCCTTCGTCGGTACGAGCCCAGTAATCGCCGACCAGGTCGACGATCGCTTGCATCGGATCATCGCCAGAAATGACTTTGGCGAGATGGTTCACGGACCAGACCTGCGCATCGTTATGGATGCGTGCGATGTCCTGATCAGCGGCGATCTTGTTCACGTTGAGTGAACCAGCGTCGCTCAAGATTTGGCGTGCTGCCGTGAGGTCCTTCCAGAACGGCATCTTTACTTCGCGTCCACCGCCTGCCGCGAGTTCGTCGAACTCTGGCGCCATCTCAACGATGCCGGACTGTCCGAAACGGGAGAGCTCTGCGGTACGCTCGATAGCGTATTTCTCGAACTCTGTTGGAATGATGATGTCTGCTACTGCTGTCTTGGCCATAAACTATGTGTTCCTTCGGTTTTGATCTCAGGCGGCAGCTTTCAAGCGTGCAGCGAGCTGAGGATCGGTTTTCTGTAGTTTCATTTGTTCGGTCAGGTTCCACGTCTCACGCTTGAACGGGTTCTTCACCGAAGGCAGCGTTCTCGCAGAGCTGCTGGCAGCACCGCCGCCAGAGTTGGATTCGAAAAGATGCGGAGCTTCGGACACTTGCGTATCGATCCACTCCTCTAAAGTCATTGGTGTAATGCCGTCTTTGCCGTAACGCACGGTCTTGCCGCCGCCCTCGAAAGCCGTTGGCACACCGTTCACGAGACGGAACACTGAACGAGCGCGGGATGTGATGTCAGGAATCGCTGTAGGGCGGAGACCACGCTTCGTCGCCACAGTGGTCACTCCCTGGTCGATCTGGATCGTTGTGAGGCGTGCATTGAGCGCGTCACGTTCACTCGTAAGACCCGTGATTTGCTTCTCCCACTCGGTCTTGAGTGACTTCACTCGGTTCTCGATGATCTTCTCGATTTCCTCGGGCTTGTGGCCCTTCGCTTCGAGTTCGAGTTTCTGTTTCTCTTCAGCGAGGCGACGCACTTCGTCAGGATCAATGCCGTCAAAGCGTTTCTTGAGATCGTCACGTTCTTTGATCAGAGCGACGTTGTTGTTGCGAAACTCGTCGAGTTTCGTTTTGTCGACGGCACCATCGACGTCGAGGAGCCAGGCTCCATCGCGTTCGACGTAAAGCGATTGTTGTTCGGCAGGAATTTCTTCCCGCGATTTGAATTTGTATTTCAGTGGCATAAATCGGTTTTAGCTAACGGTTGTTGGTATTGGTGCGGGAGTTTTTGCCGGAGAGGCGCTCACAAGAGATTTCTCGTCCTCATCGGTCCGGCCGGGCGGCAGGATTTCACCACGGCGGAAGAGATCGAACATGGTTTCCTGGCTGATGGCACCAGCCTGCCACGCACTCACGACAGCCGTGATTTCATCACTCGTCATGCCCCGCGTGCTGAAGTCGGTATTCACCTGTGCGAGCACGAGATCATCGTTCACGTCCTCAGGAGTTTCTTCGGTCGAGTTCCACCAGTAGACCCAGCGGAGCACACGTGTGATCGATTCACTCACACTGAGAGACACGGCATTGAGCACACTGTCTTCACCGCTCTGGCGGAGTTCGATGGCTTCAGCTGTTTCGCCGACGCGTTTCTGTCCCTCCAGCATGCGGGTACCGAGCACAGCCATGAGGCGCTCATCGCGGTCCATAGCACGCTCGAAAGTTGTTAAGCCCTGACCGGTGAACTCAAGGAAGCCAGCCGTGGCTCCTGGTGTTTCCGCCACCCACGCCGTGCTCGATCCGATACGCAACGAGGCTGATTTATCGAAGCCACTTACCCACGCCGTTGGAAGTGCAGTGAAATGCAGGCCATGCTTGTAGTCTGCGTTGAGGCGATAGTGATCGAGATTGACGGAAATGATGTCAGCCAGCGGAAGTTTATCGACACACTCCTGACAGTTCCGGGCGCCATGGAACACGAGCGGAATGAGCGGCAGTGATTTTCCCAGGCGGAGCGGCACACGAGTCTCGGTTTTGATCCACTCGGTTTTCTTGCGGCTGCGGCGGTTGGTGGTGTTTTGTTTCTCTACATCGTCCCGTTGTTTCCAGATATCGACTTGATAGAACCACTCCGGTTTTGCGTCAGGAGATTTTGTCTCACCCTGCACGAGACGGAGCACACGGAGCTGTTCACTGTTCTCAGAGATGAAGACGTCATCGTCATGATTCTTCGCAGTCTCACGGAGGACTACGAGTGAGAGCAGCGTTCTGCCGTTGATTCGGTCTGTGCGCCAGTTGATGATTTGTTCAGCAGTGTAGAGAACTGCGTAAGCGCGTTGTTCTGCCTCGTTTTCCCAGTCCACGAGCGTGGCTGCACGACCGACACGGATGATCTCACTCGTTACGTTCTTGGTGTAGGACGAGAGAGTTGTGCCGATCATGTCAGCATCGTCCAGGAATGTTTTTAGCGCGTTACTGACTCCTGATTTATTCTCCGGAAGTTTGAAGGTTGGTTCACGACGAAAGATCAGCCCGACGAATCCGTCAGCGGTTCGAGCGGATGCATTGAAGAACGAAGCGCGTTCCTTGTATGCGGCATACTCTTCGTCGGTCTGAGAATCGAGTCGAGGAAGGTAACGAACGCCGCCAGACTTCACTGCATCTTCACCGGCGAACACGTCACGAGCCCGCAACCATGCAGGAAGGTTTTCGTCGTAGCTCGGATGTGTGGAATCAACTGGCATCTGAGTGACGAATTACGCCACTCGAAGTGTGATGTAAAAGCGAACAGAGGGATGTTGCGCAACCACACGCAATCGCGTGTCAATCCGCGTAAGGAATCTTCGAGTTCATGTTTACGAACAAAGAAATTCGTGCAACAACGAACCTCTTCTCAACACTCCTCAGAGTCTTCACACCGTAGCTCTCTGTATGTGTGTGTCAGCTCCGCACAGGCCGCGAGGTTAGTCGGCACTGCATCTGCCGCGCCAGCCACGTGCCCTCGTGCCCTGCTGTCACGGCAGATGCTTTGCCGGAGAAATGGAATGCGCTTTCGCGCAGCGCGTCCCGTGCTGCGCAAAAGCGATGACACACACATACAGAGAGCTACTACGTTTCGTTCGCATCCACTGGCTTCGCTTTCAGTCGAGCGTCTCCGGTTTGTATTACCGTCGCGTCACGTTTCCCGCGCAGGTCTGGCGTGCGGTCGGCAGGCCTTCAGAGTTTCGTCCTCGGTTGCCCTGGTGGCAGCCGTTGGTTTATCGTTGGCTGCACTACACTGGTTGGTTGTAGTAGTGAGTGACGTTCGTAGCGCTGCGAATCGATTTTTGTTGCGAAGGCGACATTTCCCGATCATCAACCAAGCATTACAAACCAACACTCATATCGATGACTGAAAACGATTTTGAAGAGTTCTTTGGGGCAATGGCCAAGCGTTTTCGCAATGAGACGCACTTATCGGATCTCACGTTCACCGCATTGGAGCTGATCCCTGAATTTAAGAAGGACTTTCTCCATTTCTTTTTCCCTGATTTATCGTTCAAGGATGAAGATGAGATTGCTGTTTACCGTGAATTCAGTTTGGGATCGAGTAATGGACAGCCCGATTTGGTTTTCCAATCACGTAATTGGGACGCGATCGTCGAGAATAAATTGTGGGATCAGAATTATCACTTTGACCAATATGGCGCTAAGCCGATCTCGCCACGAAAACCAACGCATACAGGGTTAATAGCAAACCATTCGGTGCAGCGCCCCCCAGCAGCTTCGAAGTGGCAGATACGAGAATGGAGAAATTTTCTAGTCGCGTTCGAATGCAAAAAATACCCTCGTTATGACGGCGTTTTTGTCGCCTATTTGGCATACGTAAAAAGGATTTGCAAAATGACTGAGTTCAAAAATTTTCAGTTCGATCCCAGTTCGCTGTTTGCTTTGACTCACTTTGTGAGAATGGCTGAGTCAGCGTTGAAGGTGTCAACACCTGATACTTATCGAATTACGGTTCAAACCAGCAAAAAAGGAAATTTTGGTGAAAGCTGGGCTGGCTATTGGTTTCAACTACATCCAACAGATTCCACTGAACACCTGTCACTTTTTTTTGGGATCGATTTTTCTTTCGGTCCGCCGCCCACAATTGGCGTTCATGTCCATAAACATGAAAACGCTCAGTTTCAGATGATAGCTGATTCAGTGAACGATGGACCCTCATATAAAATCCGACGAGAGATGAAAGACGGAATAGTTTTTCTAAATCTGCCGAATGATCAGTTTCTCGCCATTAATAGCGAAACAGCTAAACAGAAACAGCTGGATGCATTAGTGCGATTTCTCCATACGTGTTGTAATGACTTAACTCGGTTCGTTGTTGCTACGTAGCTAACATGAAGTCAGTTCGCGTTGCTCAGAAAACCATTTGTTCAGGCTTCTCTCGTTCCTCGTTACGCCTTCAATTCGAGGTGCGCCATCCAGTCGAACGCCATTTCTTTGCCGACGTCAACTTCGGCGCGCGTGTGCCTACGCTCTCGCCGCTAACGCGGCTCGCCTCGCGCCGTCTCCTCTTTGCCAACGTTTTCGGTCCGGCGCTCGGACGCTACTCCGCGCGCGCCATTGATCGCCTTCTCTTTGCGAATGTCACAGGCCTGTTTCACCATTCCTGATTTGCCAACGCTCACAGGGCGCGCACGGAGTAGGCACACAATTAAACTCACCGCTATCGCGGCTCGTCATGAAAGGCGCGCTTCGCGCGCCAGGCATTCAGTTATCGAGGCTGCTTTGCAGCATTCGCACGCTTTGTTCCCGCCTTCCAAGCGTCACGGCCAGCGCTCGTCATTCGCTTTGCCTGCGGCCGCTCGGCCGTGGCTGATCGCTCGCAGGCTCGCGGCCACCGCGCAAGCCGTGACCCTTGGAACCTTCCCGCGGCCGTGGCCGTCCGCTAGGACCCTGACTCCGAGCTTTGCAGTCGCTCCATTCCGCTTTCGTTCCGCTGCGCTACACACGCTTCACTCCACTCTCGCAAACATCGGAGACAGGCTTGTTTCCCCAGCTCGGCAAGAGTCTTGGATTTGCTTCGGCTACGGTTCTCGGGTCCATGAGAGGGAGATTGAGGTGGACCCTGCGAGCCTGTGCCTGCCCAAATCCGGCGACACTTGCTGTCGCTCCCAATTTCAGTCTGACATCTGATCGTTCGCGCTCCGCGATGAGCCTTCGGCTTTGCCCCGTCACCCTCAAAGCCACGGCTCTTCGCTTCACGCTGCCGTCAGAAGTCAGAAGGAACGCGTCCCCGCGAGCCCATTGAAAGCGAACCGCCAATGATTCTTTGCTTCGTTCAGTGGGTGGCATGAAGCACCGGCAAACCGCTACGCTTCTCGCCTGCGCTGCGAGGCTGGGCGTTTGCCTTGCTTCCCGGCTCAGACACAAGAGCTGTTATGTGCAAAGCCGCCTCAGTGCCGGTATCCGCTGCGCAGAACCTCCGGCACCGAGTCTCCGCCGTCTCATCGCACGGCACGCGTTCGACGGCCCGGTTCATCGCTACACAACAGCGTCTTGTGTCCAAGCTCGGCTGAGCTGCTGTTACATTCACTGCTAATCCGGACCTCGCGCTCGTCCGGGCAGTGCCCGCGCCAGCAGCTCAGGCATCCTTCATGCCACCCAGTTTTCACTTTGCAGCTTCGCAGTCAGGCGGTTCGCATGATGAGGAAATCACAAGCCATTCCGCTTCGCTTCATTCGGGGCAATGCGTTCGCAATGCCAGCGCTCACTACGTTCGATTGAAAGGGAATGGTGTGACCGCTACGCGGCGATGTTTGCTGATCGGATGTTTGAAATGTTTTCAGGTCGTTTGAGCTTTTCCTGCTTCGTCTCCGTTCTTCGCCCATCACACGGCCGCTTATCCTGACAGGGGCCTTTCGCGGTGCCCTCTGAAGACTACTCCCGCGGGCCGCCATGTCAGCGCGGCACTCATTTCATGGTGAAGGGCGATAGACCGTAGACGAACAGCAAAGCTCAAAAAAAAAAGACCATGAAAACAAAACAAACATCCAATCAGAACAAACAAGTTAACAACAATTCAGAGCTCCAGAGCCGAGCCGAACAGCTTAGCTCAGCACAGCAAGACAAACTGATTCCAATCGATTTCGACGTGCGTCGACAGAACCGGACATTGCCGACAGACAAGGTTTTGGCACTTCTGCAAAAGGATGCCCCCCGGTTTTACGAGCTGGCCGAAGTCGTTGGCAAATGGGTGTGGATTCAATTCAAAGAAAAGCAACCACGGGAAGTCACAGCAGTTTTGGCTCAGCTTGGTTTCCACTGGAACAATACCCGCCAGGCATGGCAGCACCCGTGCGGCATTTTCCGCAAGGGACCGACCGAAGCTAATCCACGCGAGATTTTCGGCAGCCGTTTCGCGGCAGATCACAAAGCAGCCTGAACCAATCGGGGCGGAGAAATTCGCCCCCATTCTTTTCAACACTATGAACAATGAGCAAAACGAATCGCCCTTTGGCGAAGTGATCTTCAGCTACACCCGTTCACAAGCCGTCGCCGACGGCATGCAGGTCGAAGTGACGAAGACCGCGCAGGAAGCCGGAATCCGCTTTCCGGTATTCCTTACGCGCACGGTGTTCGATGCGTACGTTTCCGTCCCTCCGAATGTTTCCGGCCAAGACGAAGCAGGCCGATTGTGGGACATCGTCTGGATGTTGCGCCACGCTATCCAACGCAGCCGCACCGGAGTCGATCGCATTCCCGTCGCTCTCTACGTCCGCAACGACGACCGAGCCGCAAAGCTGGTTAAGCTCATTGCAACTTGTGGCCCGCTCGACATCGACGACCCACAACCAGCCATCACCGTAATGATGCCCGACGAGGATTGAACATGAGCCAGGCATTATTTTCGTTCGAACAGTCAGTTCTCGACGCCGAGCAAGCAGATCGAGACGCCAAAGCCGCTGCGAAAGCAGCGGCCTTGGCCGCTCGCGAAGCAGAGAAACGACAAGAGGAGATCGATAAAGCCAGCCGACGACGCGACCGAGCGGAGAAATACCGAATCCGAAACACTGTGCAATGGGCGGCCTGCGGAATCCGCCTTTACAACCGAAACGCCTATAGCGGTTGCGGATGGACGCATTGTCACCACTGCGGCGCAGTCCTTCGGTATTTCGATCTAATTGGCGACGCCCAGGAAGACGCAAAGAAGCGAGAATGTAAACGCGTTTAATCGCAACAACTCAAGCCGCCGCAAAAAATCGCGGCGGCTTCGCCGCGTACGCAGCTCAGCCGCAAAACATTTTTCTGGGCCTCCTGCCGGCCCAGACCCGCACGCCAAAGGCAATGCCTCTGGACGCCGCTGAGGCCAATTGGAATGCCAGTGAGCGATTGACCGGATGACGCATCTTTCGTGTAATCAGACGCATCGTATGGCCATATTACAGACTCGAATCTTTGCAAAGCACACAGAACCCTGGGATTGGGCTGAAACACTCATTGGACGTGTTTTGAAACCTTTGACGAGAGAATACTGCAGCCAATTGGAATGGTTTTGGTTCTCTCGCTACGTATGCCAAATTGGTATGGCAGGTGAAGATAAAGGAGACTGCGATTTCGACAGCATCCCGCAGATTTTCAAAGGCCATTTCCCTCAGACCAGCATAGCAGGCCACCGGAGTCTCCGATTTCGTTTTCAACTCGACGATGAAGTTAAAGATCAGTTTGAACAGCGTCTCCGCGAGCTCTTGGCTACCTTTGACTATGCGATTTCCGATGTAAGGTCTTACGACGAGGTCGCTGACACTGGTAGCGAGAGATTTCTGGGTGCCGAAAATGCACTTTCGAACCGAGCGCCAGTCCGTGCCCGCCTGGTGACTCAGATCTATCACACCACGAGCCAGCTGCTTTTGGACACGTTGGTTGGCCCAGATGCAGATGGTCGCTATCGCGTCGAAAACAACGAACTTAGAAATCAGAATCCTAACGGATGCACTTTTGAATCCGTCCATCATGTGTTCTGTAATATCTCATCAGTGCCCACATCTATTCTATTTCGCAACCAAGCAGGGCAACAATCGTTGCATGGCACTTACTGGGGCAAACCAAGAGGCTCCAGAGACATTTCAAGTTCGAACGGCGAAACGTTCACGGAAGTTTACATACCATACTGAGTCGTACCACACATCAAAGGAACAACGTTCAATTTATACACCCCTCAACTTCCTTTGCGTAATCGCGCGCGTCTTCGTTGCAACCAGGTAACGAAACGCATCCGCGGCATCATCCCCGCCAGCCCCATCTTCATCCGCGTCGACTTTCAGAACATCTTCGGGCCTGTTCGGGTCATGCTGAAGTGACGGAAGTGATTCGAGCAACCGCGCACAACGCCGATGAATGAACAGCGTCGGCCTGATGCCTGCGTCTACATCGCCGAACCGCTGCAAAATTTCCGCCCACCCGTTGATCCGGTCCGTGTTCGCACAGCGCAAGGTGATACCTTGCCGCGCATACTGCGCCGCGACGGTAGTTCCGTCGCTCTGTTTGCTGAACACGTCCGCGCCCGCCACAAACCGTTTCAAATCTGAAATCTCTAATGGCCGCGTCTGCCCATTGGCCATTTGCAATCGGCTATTGGCTATGCGCCGCCGTCCGACCATAGCCTTGATTGCCTCCGCATGCCGCTGTGGCAACCAAAGCCTTTGCGCATGTTCATCGACAATGAAAATGTTCCCATCGCCATCCGTGCAACCAAGCAGGCAAACGGTGTAATGCGTGAACCCGTAATCCAAACCGGCAAACCATTCGCGCGCGCGAGTGTCGTCGAAATCGTCGATCACATGCACATCACGACGAAACGTCGTGAAGAACTGGCCAGCCGCAATGTCCCAATCGCCATCAAACCACGCGCGTTTCTGCCACCCCGTTAAATTCGCCAGGACTTTCGTGTATTCCGGATTGTTGAAACGATTGCCGCCGACTTTTGCGGGAACGAAACGCGTCTCCCTTTCGCGACCTTCCGCAAACGGCACGATGAACTTCGCTCGATACCAGGCATGACCGATCCCACCCGGGTTTGTGGTCGAATAGATCCTCGGCCGCCAATTCGGCTTCGATGTTCGGCAACACGTCGAAATATCCTGATGCTTCCGCGACGACAACGTCGTCGCTTCCTCGATCCCAATCACGTCGTATTCCAACCCAAGGTAAGCATCGATGTCCTTTTCGGCCTGAAAGTGCCCGGCAATGATCCGCGAGCCATTGGAAAAGGACAGCACACCTCGATAAGCCGAGAACTCATGGCTCAAGTTGCCGAATAACCGCCGCCGCAGATCCTCAAAGTTCTCCATGTTCGCTTTTCCAACTTTGCGCAAAAGCAAACACTTCAGTCCAGGCACACGCTGACAATCATCCGCCCCCATTTGTGCGAGCAACCAATGCGACTTCCCACCGCCGCGCGCGCCGCCGTATCCGACTGCCGTCGGTCCGTCGGCGCGATCACACAGTCGAGCGGCCGCACTCGCCATGAGTTGCCGTTCCTGAAGCACAATGTTCGCCCGTTCGAAATTGTGCATTTGATCCTTCGGACAGCCCGCCCGCCGTCCGACGTAGAAGTAACGTTCCCAAGGCGTCATTTCGGCACCTCAACCTGTTTTACCTCCACGTCGACGATCTCGGCGGGCAACGGTTGCCCATAAATTTTGTCCAGCGCCACCGCGACCTCCACACGAACCGTCGGCAAATCATCGCCTTTCCGCTTGTCACCATCGCCAAGGCCTGTTGCCAATCGGCCCAGCTTGCTGGCGATCTCCAGCATCCGAGCAATATCGGAGAGGTTCGCATAAACCTTTTCCCTCGCCATGAAAGCAGCCAACCCGCGTTTCGCTGCACCAATCGCTTCGCGGTGCAGTTCCCATTCTTCTTCTCGCAATTCCTGTTCGCGCTTTTCCCATTCAGCCGCCTTGCCACGGGCAGCGGCTTCCATCGCTTCGCGTTCCACCATGGCGAGATGCGCACCATGCGCAGCCAATCTGGATTGCCAGTCGTATTTTGCAGACCAGCGCTTCACCAGCTGTGCACTCTTGGACAACTTTTGGGCTACCTCCGCAATGGATCTTTCCGGCCCAAGACTTAAATAAAGGGAAAAGGCAGCAAACGCTTTTTCAGACTCTCTGGGTTGTTGTTCAAACGGTAACGGCATAAGTCTCCTTGTGAGCACTGACAGGGCAATTCCAACGGCAGTGAGGAAGGGAAACCCGACCTCAGGGAGGGTTTCTCCTTCCACTGCCTGTTTACCTATATAGGTGCATATATCTATATAAGGATGTTGCACTCCTGCACTTCGTATCATTCTGCCCTCCAGTACAGGCCTCCACCGGACCGAATCAGTCCGGCTTCAGTTAATCTTTCGAGATAATTCGCGGTAGTTCGTCGGCTCATCCCCAGTCCGGCTTCGGCATCCCGCACCACGGCCGTAAACGGCTTTCCTTTGTCGCCTAAAACTGTGTCGATGAACTCCTTATCTGAGCAGATTTTGTTTTTCGCTTGTGGACGCCTGAGCGCACCGGGATTCAAATCTTTCGCAATCCGCATCAGCGGAAACTCCCAGGACACGACGAATTCAGGCAGTTGCGGCAGGTTGCGCAGGATCGAGGTAACAGTGAAACAGTTCTCCTCCTCGTGAGGTGTCAGCACAACGATGCTGTCCGGATCACGCGCCCAGGCACCGGCTCCACTCATACGATCCAGCGCACTCTTGCTCGTGCTGTCTCCTTTCGCGAAATGATGTGCCACCACGATCGAAGCTCCGGAACTCTGCGCCATCGCTTCCAGCTCATTCATGAGCCCGGCAATCTCGCCGTTCGCATTTTCGTCACGATCGCCAAGCACCTTGTATGCAGGATCGAGGATGATGAGCCCGAACTGATGTCGTTCCAGTTGCTGCTCCAGCTTCGGTCGCAATGTCGTCAAATCCGCGTTCTTCCCACGCAAATTCCACACGGCCAAGGTCTCACCGAGGCCTTTGCACTCCGGTCGGCCGGAACAAATCGCATTGATCCGTTGTCCGAGCGCCCAGTCGTGCAGTTCGAAATTGATGTAAACCACCGGCATTTTCGTGCATTGCCGTCCCCACCACGGCTGACCGCTGGCCACGCTGACCGCCAGATCGAGCAGGCACCATGACTTGTTTGATTTTGAAGTGCCGCCCAGAATCATTTTGCACCCTTGATGCAGGATTCCTTCGATGATTTGAGGCGGTGGCGCAGGAACATCCGCAGCGAAGTCCCGCAAAAACTGAATTTCCGGCAAAGGCGCCGGCTCAATCTTGAAAGCCACCGCGATGTCGACCTGTTCGGTTGAAGGCTTCATGTGTTGTCCCGCAACCAAATGACTTTTTGAAGTTTCCCTTCGCGCCAGGCACCCGGCACACGAACGGGTTGCGAATACGTAAAGACCTTCGGATCACACCCAAAGACGACAAGGCCCGCCTTCAATCGCTCTTCAAACAGTTTGTTTCGCGGCGCATCAAACCACGCATGCAGCGATTTGCCCCCCGTATCGATGATGCAATGCAGCCGATACTTCAGCCGCCTGCGCAAATACGCGAACACAGCCCCGACCTGGTCTTTTCCAAGAGTGTCCGATTCAATGACCATGAACCGGTATCCCTCGAGGTTTTCATTCGTCCTGCTGTGGCTCCCCGGTTTGAATGCCGAACCACAGGTGAAGTTCCCAAGGGCGGGACCGATTTGATACCATTCCGGAATCGGCCGGAAATGCGTCCGATGCTCCGGTCTACCGGAGCTATAAAGGTCACCGATCCAAATGTGACAATGCGCCGGCCAAAGTTTCAGCCAGGTGCGGAACTGGTCTTCGGGATCTCGCTCGCTCACCTGCAAAGGCGAATCCTGCAAAATCTGCTCAACCGGCCAGCGAAAGACTTCAAACAACTCAGGCTTAAATCGTTCTGCCTTGGCCCTTACCATCTCGAGCACAACCGCTTCGTTCGGCATCTCCCCGGCAAACTTCGCGCCCAACTCAGCCTCAGCTCGCGAAATCACGCACCCGTTCGATTGCAAGACATCGCCACTGCGCAGCACGTCTCCACTCGGAAGCTGCAGTTCCCACGGCGTCGCGCCAAGTTCACGCCGGAAACGTCGGTTGACCTCCTCCACGGCAGCAACACAGGAGGCATGAAAGCAATAGATCGTCGGAGCGCCATCGAGGCTGACCCGACAATCCTTTTTCCCGGTTCGCATCGTGTGCAAGGCTTCACCTGGGCAATGACAAAAGCCGGTGAGTTCGTTTTGCCAATCGATAGCGCCAAGAATTCCCGCAGCAATGTGACGTGGATCTCTCATGCAGAAAATTGTGTGGATTCGGGGCTAAAACTTGAGCTCAGGCTCACAATGCTGTTTTGCTGCACGAATGAAATCGGCGGGCCGCTTTAAAATCTGCCGGGCAACGTTTTCGGGGACGTAGAAGAAATTCCGCGCACAGTATTTCTGCTCGATAAACCGCACAATCATCTCCTCAACGTGCGGATCGCCTCCAAGAAGTCGGTGCAGACGTTCAACCGTCTGCACCGACAATCGGCCCGTCGCTGGATTGATCAGGGTTGGTTCCATTTAGGCCGCAAGTTTCAGAGGTGCGCTCGGGTCGTAAGCTTTCTCGATGATCCACAAGCGCCGCGCCGCTTCGAAAGCTTCCACGCCCCGTTCGATCTCTTCTTCTGTCCAAAGATGTTCCACCGGAGCGGAAACTTCTTTCGAGTTCACGATGAGATTCATGCAACGCACCGGCTGGCCGAGCGCTTTGCGATACGCGGCGAGTTGATACGCCCAAGATTTGTAAGCCGTCGCTTTCGCGCCAGGCTTCACGCCTTGGGTTTTGATGTCGACGAGCGTCAGCCCATGCTCGGTATGTTCGATCAAGAGATCGGCCGTGCCGGCGAACCCGAGCTCGCCATGCACGAGCACTTTCTCGGTCCAAACCAGCTTCGCTGCTTTCGCCTGATACCAATCTCGATACAGATGCAGCCACGCTGCCGCCGGGTGTTGCGGATCCACTTCGAGTGTGTTCGCAATGCGTTCCGCACCGTGATGAAACGCCGTGCCGAAATCGGCCGCGCCATCACGTGTCGTGAGCGAATCCGAGACGACGCGTTTTGCAAACGCATCTTCGGTTTCGCCTGCGATGCGCGGCAAAGTCAGGGCAGCAAGCACCGCTTGCTCCTGTAACCACGATGTCAGTTCCGGCTTCGCGATCACACCAATGATGTTCGTGACACTCGGGACAAGGTTCAGCTTGCGCGCATCGCGCAGCGTCGTTGCACGCGCTTCGCCTTTCAGCGAAAGTACCGTGTGCATCGCGACTCCGTCGCGTCCGTACCAATGAGCTGCATCAGGAGAAAATAATTTCATGGGATGATGTCGTCTTCAGGATGTTGATATTTGGCCGTCTGCAAAGACTTAGAATCCGACTTCGGGATCGTAGTCGGGCTTGGGCGCCGGAACCGGCGCGACACTTTTGGACGGTGCCGCCGATGCGCCGGAACGAACTCCCTCTCCGCTCTGGGGAGAGGGTTGAGGTGAGGTGCGCGCCGTAGGCGCATTGTGTGCAGCCTGCGGCTGCTGTTTAACCTTCCATTCCGAAATCCTTTGCCGCGCCGCCGCTGGATCGTAAGAGCCCGAAAGCTGAATCTTCTTCGTAGGCTTGCTGACGGCATCGATCGCCGCGTAAGTGCGACCTTGCATGTTCTGTTGATGCGAAATGACCAGCGTGCAGCAAGCGCCGATCAATTTGCCGAGATCGATCGATTCACCTGGCATCACCGGGCGACCGCGCCATTTGCCGAGGAACTCAGCGAGCTTCGCTTTCGGATGCAGACTCGCCGTAAAGTTTTTCGTGATGCTGAACGGGCGGCCATCTTCCATCTTCAGCTCGGTTTCGAATGAAACTTTCAGCTTTTGGACGTTTCGTTTCTGGCCTTGGAACTCCGTTTCCACCATGCCCAGGTCAATCACGTCATTGCAGATCGCGACGTAAATGCCTTCAGGATGCGGTTTGAAGTCACTGGTTTCTTTGCATTGCAGGATGATGTTACTCATAGTTTTTGTTCTTATTTTTCTGTTTTGTTTTTTGTTTCTGTTTCTTTGTTTTTCGAAGACAGCTCGTCGGCCACATCGGCCTTTGCTGTCGGAAATTCTTTCGAGTCAACCGCGGGAAAGGTGGCGAATCCTGATGGCACAGAGACGTCGCCACGGAGCAGTCGGAAAAAGGTTTGGGAGTCCATGGTGACCAACCACGGGCGGAAATTGCGTTTGTGCGCGAGAATTGGCACTTTGCCGGTTCCGTCACGGCGCGCCTGATCCATCGCGTCCTCGATGTTCAGCCGTTCCACGGCTTTGACCTCGAAGTGGATCCAACTCAGTTGCTCGCAAACGACATCCGGCGATTCCGCCGAGCCTGAAAACTGCTGACCACGACGGGCTGCAAATCCGTTCTCGCGCAATTCATCGCGCCATTGCCGTTCACCGCGTTTACCTTTTTCCCGTGAGTTCATCGCGAACCGCCTTTCGCGGTAGCCGCGGGTGCCGTACCTGTGGCAGGTGTGCCAACACCCCGACCAGCTCGGCAATGTTGCGAAAGGTGCGTTTCGACTTCGCTCCACTTGAAGGCAACCCGGCTGCCGATCTTGAAGAACGGGATCAGCTTCCGCTTCATCCAGTTATCCAGCGTGCGCAGGCTGCAACCGAGGCGCTTAGCGACTTCTGGCTTCCCGATGTAATCCTCCGGTTCAGCGGCTACGGCCGTTACACTGATTGAGGAAACCGGCCTCACGGACACGATGCGTCCAGGAGGGGAAATCAGTCCGGGTCGGTTAATAATTGGCGTCTTCATTTCGTTTGCACCGGGCCAATCACTGGATCAGCCCTATACAAACGGAGGGGTGGTCAAAAACTTTTGGAGGCACGCCAACAAAGCCCAATGAAGACAGGCGGTTTAGCCATTTTGACCAGGTCAAAAAAAGGTCAAAATGGCCGCAAACTCCTTACTGAATGAGAACGAATTGACTTTCGCCGCAGAGAACCCAAACTCGTCGCCGTAGATGTTTAGGAAGGGATTTCCTGAACACCTCTAGATTCGCCCCATCGGCCCAAAACAAAGATGAAAAAGCAGAAATCAGCATTTCAGAAAGCAAAGGATAAAGAGAAAAACCAGAAGCGCTATGCGGCCAAAAAACAAGCCGATGAAGAAGAGGAACGAAAGTGGAAAGAGCGCGACACCGACGCTAGCGGCAAGGATGTAGGTTGACTGCAATGTTAAGGAGCCTAAAAAAACACGAACCAATATCCCTGTCTTTCACGGATCGTGGTTGCCGCATTTTCGAGGCAGCTGCAGTCACGCCTCACGTTGGCCGTCAGGTTTCAATCGCGTCGCCGTTTGAATTATGAAAGTTTTACTTCTCGGACCCGGTAGTGACAGTTTCATCGCCGCGTTGGACGAGGCGGGCATTGAGTACGAGCGGCGCAATCCGAAGCCACAGCCCGGGGTGATCATGAACGCCAGTGGAGATATCGTGCAGTTCTTAGAGCACGCAATTCCGTGGGCTTCCATTGCCACAGTTCTCGTTGCATGGATACGCGCACGAGCTTCACGGAAGATTATTGTCACAACCACTGACAACAAAGTCGTTCACACGGAGGGATACAGTGTGGAGCAGTTCGAGAAGATACTCACGCAGGCGCGGGAGATCGCCATCATTGACACGAAGAAGTCAGACGTTACGAAGTGATGACACCCAACAAGCTGCTGCGTTCGAACTCACATCTTAATTACAATTATGCCAAAAAAATCGAACCAATCAGACGTTAACGAGTCGTTAGCAGATTTTTGTTTGCGATTGGACTGCAGACTTATGGCGTTGGAGACTTTGTTTGCCGAGAGATTTTACCAAAACAAAGAACAGAGAGAAGCGTTTCACGAAGACGTTTCCGCGAAATTTAACTTTTTTTATGAAGCTCGCTTAAAGCAGGCGGAGAAGATTGGGCCGGACACGGTTGCAAGGATGCGCGGTCGAAATAAGAAGTCCAAAGAGAACTGAGAAGGTATTTCGTCGGCACTTTGGCCACGCTATTTGATTTGTGGACGTTGTAGCGATTATGATTGCAGGATTAGCTTGGATTAAGGATTTCATCCGTCTCGGTTTGGACCTGGTCGAGGCGCGCATTCCATTCCGTCTTGAGACAGGCGTAAATGGTGATCCCGCTACGGTCTACGTGGCCGTCACCAACCACACTAAAGATATGCCTTTGTTCATCCGGCAGGTCCGTATTCATTTTGGGCATCCAGACGTCACTTATTCGTTCATTCTTGCACCATCGGAAACGCAGCAGATTAAACCAAGAGATCGCGCGGAGTTCGTTATTTCCTACGCCGCCGGAAACCGCATTAGTCGCAGGCTGATTGTTGACCAATCGAAATACCATCCAGGTCTGGGTGATGGCTTCCCATCGTTTGACCATCCGGCTCAGCTTTTTCACGCAATTGCCAATGGCCCAAAGCGGGGTTCTTGGATTGAAATAGATTTTAACGAAGTTCAAACAGCGCCGGTTTCGACGTGGAAAGATGAAGCCGCTATTTCAGAGAGCGGTGCAGAAATGGAAGTATGCAAACGATAAACAAGCACCGCTTACAGGTCGCGGCGCGGGTGAGCCTTAACGAACTTAACGAAAAAGCGGCCTCATTTTTCGCTTTTTACGCAATCGTTGTTCTGGAGCATTTCCAAAAATCGAGTATCAATTCTCTTCGCCGATAACCATATCGCGCGCGCGAATCTTCAACGCGCGCTTTGGAAAACTTATGTATCGCCCACCGCTGCCTCGAAGAAAGCCTTCGCCGCGGCTTCCTTGGAAGCGAGGCCCCGTTGCGTGGAGAATTGCGCAATCAGCCGATGAAGTTCGTCTAAAACTTTCAAGCGAGAAGCGACACTTTTTAAGTCTCCGCCAAACATCCAGCCTGCTTGGCGTGTCGATCCAACCGGTTCGCGTCTGGATAAAACGTCGGTTCCTCAAATCCGAGCATCGGCGTCAGCTCATAGCGAAAACTGAAATCATTCGCTTCGTCGATTGGCTGGCTCAACGCGCGGAACCCTTTGATACGGCACGATATGTTGACCGATTTTATTGGCATCGACGACTGCCGACGTATCCATTCTGGAAGTTAAGCCGTTGCAAATTTGTTTGGCCTTATCGCCAGCCATCTCTTACTCCAAAGGAACTCTCGAAATTGATTGGTTGTCACCCTTCTCTTATTGTGAAAGCCATCACTAAAGGTTGGCTGCGAGGGAAGAGAAAATCACCTCGGCGATGGGAAGTTACGCGCCGCGCCTGGGAGGACCGATTTCCTTTGACCGTCCAATTTGCACGAAAACCACCTGAATCTTCTTACAAAGTGCTGCTTCCTACAGCCGAGGTGGCAAGGCGGCTAAGTGCTAAATGCCTCCGCGTCCGCACCCAACGCTATGTGCGCAAATTGATTCGCACCGGCCAGCTTGAAGCCGAAAGACCTACGCCTGGTGGCAGGAAATGGTTTGTTAACGAAGCGAGCTTAGCGGCGTACTGCAGAAAGTTAAAAAAAGCCTCTTGACACTCTTTTTGGGGTCAATTTCTGCAGAAGTCTTGCAAGGGGTTTGCAAAGACCTTGCAGAGGCATTGCAGAAGATTTCCATAAATCACAAGTTCACCACAAACCACGCTGCCAGAATGTGTTCCGTGTTTCGGACTGGCGCGGATTTCTGTTTGGTAACGTTTGCTCATGCAATACGTGCATGCAATTTTCCGACTCACTGCGAATTGGTTGGTGACGTTAACCGGGAAGTATCGTCTTGGTTCGTGGGCCGTTTGGGCGATCCTCACGTCATTTACATGCGCGGTCGCAACTATCTTCCGATCAGTTTGGGCGCGCGATCTCCATCGAGTGAAAGAATCGTTCATCCGAAGAATAGACGCCGCAACCAAAGCCGTGGAAGCCGAAGCCCGAATCAAAGAGGCTGAAGCCGACAAAAAAACCGCGGAAGCGCTAACCGTTGCCGCTAAAATTGACGATCGCTCGCTACGTCGAGCAAAACGTGTGTTCAAGTAACTCCTGGCGGTCCGCTCTCATTCCTCCTCTTCTCCGCTATTAATGGCCTCCCGCCGATAAATCACCCGTGCCCGCGAATCCGTCAGCGAATCTGCCATCTTCTCAAAATGCGCCGACATCGTCCGCAGCTGCTCCGGGGGGCGGCCAAGCTTCTTCTCCAACGCCTGCAAACGCAAAGTGATCAACGAAGGCGCACAGGCACAACTCTTCGCTACCTCATTGCGCCCTTGGCCCTCGAGGCAATACAGCTGAAACACTCGAGTCACGGGCGCTTTGCGATACTTCGTTTCGAGTTCCAAGGCCTTCACGAGGGCAAACAAACGTTGCGCTTCATTGTCTGAAGCCGGCTTCGTTGTTTCTGCCAGGAATGGCGAAAACAATTCACCCGCCGACTTCGCCGCATGCAAAGATCCATTCGGCATAACGGTCACGATCGCTTCGAGCGCAAACAATCCGGCACCGGCATTTCGCAGAATCGTTTGCGCATTTCCATCCACGCACAGGTTCGTTGGGGTCAGAACGATGAAATGTTTCCCGAAGTGCCCAACCAATTGTTGAGCCATCCGCGTGAACTCCATCTGGCTTTGCGCCACCGCAAGTAGGATTGGCATTCCGGAGCCACCAAAACTGCCAATCTGGCGAACACCGTCGATCGGCATAGCCGCCTCGCGAAACTGGAATCCAAACGCCAAGGCCAGCGCACGACCGAGCTTCGTCCAGTTCAACGCCAGCAAGGAAACGTCCGCCACCGACAACTTCACATCATCGCAATCGCCACATTCCGAAACGCCAACAATGCGATCCGCCGCATGATGGACAACGCGCATCTTGCACCGGCAAACGCTCGAACTTGGATACCACGTCGCCATCGAACCCGTCGGCATGAGCAACGCTCCGCGCATCCGCTCAAAGTCACCATCTACGTGCCAACGCCAAACCGCGGGCACCGCGACAGCGCCGGTTAACGTCTCCAATCCTTGCCAAAGATTTTTCATTGGTAGCACCGAGCGTGAGCTCGCTCAAAATCACGACTTTGAACTTTAAACTTTCAACGTAGAACTGCGGTTGGGTCGCTTGAACCCCCGTGCGGACATCCAATCCTGCACACAAGGCAACGCGCTTTGTTTCGCCAGCCGAATCGTATTTGGCGGTATGATCTTCACCTCCAATGGAACCATCGATTTCCCGAGGTGAATGAGAAACGACGCCTCCTTCAGTGTCGCACCCTTCGGCAGCAAACCATTCGCCATTGGCAAGGCCGGACACTTGAAGAGATCGACCGCCTTCCAAGTCGTCGAGAGCTTCTGCTGATCATCAAATTCCAGTTCCAACTGTGTCAGCACCACTTTGCTGATTCCCGGTATGTCATGGCATTCCAGGGCTTCCGCCCCAAACTCACGAATCGGGTGCAGGGTGTACATCTCGTTTCGCTGGAAGTAATCGGCAAACCCGTGCAGGAAACATCCAAACGCTTTGCGATACAGTTCCCGTTCGCCGTTTGTCTTCGCATTAATCCGGAGTTCATCTGTTTCCGGTGAGTAAACGATCAAATCATCTTTGGCCGGCCGATAATGCAGCACTTCCATTTTCCGCTTTTCCACTTTGGACGATCGCAGGTACGTCCCGCCATGCCGCACGAGGTAGTAATCTTCACCTTTGATCTGGAATTTTTGCACCACCACCGTTTCATCGCCGCGCCCGTTTCGAACAAACCAGCGGTCGAGATCCGCGACTAGTGCACTCAGATCCGCTTGCTTCAGTGAAGCGGTGCCCAATTCCAAGCAATCATCCGCTTTGGCGTAATAAACAAAAAGTTTCAGCCGGCTAAACCGATACTCATTATATTTGGTCGCCAGCAATTCAGGCGAAGTGAGCCAAACCCGGAGCGCCACTTCTTCAGGCGTCGGGCGGTCGCCGAGACCGAGCTGCAACCCAGCTTGGAAAAGTCCTTTCATCAGCCGGTCGTGCCCGTCTTCGGTCGAAAGCTCCTGCACCTCGTGCAAGACATCATTCACTCGGTCCGGCAAGCCTTCCGGCGACATCAACATTCCGCTCAACGCGGTGAAAAACTCGTCATCGGTTGCTACGATGGACGGCAGAACAAGCTTCTTTGAAGCGAGGTCGCCGTTGAATTTTTCAAAAAACTCCTGCAACAGATTTCGCCCGATCGCCCGGAGGAAAGAGCAATCGGTGAATCGTCCATGGTTCATATGTTAGTTCATTTCATTCGTCGTCTTTGTTTTCGTAGGGATGCTTCCAAACTGGGTGTCTGAGTGCTGCGCCGTCTTCGGTTGGCCATTGGCCATTTCTGGTAAAAAGGGGACAACCCAAAAGAAGCGCAGCAGGTTCGAAGTGACAGTTGGTTTTCATCTCGTCTCAGGTAGCCGTGCGTCAAACTGCCCCGGCAAACGTTTTAATTATGACCATACGCTAGCGATCAAAGGAGAATACAGTCAAAACAAATGTTGAATTGTGAATAACTATTTCAGATAATCTGCACAGATGGAACTTGACGCGCACATACCGAAACGGATTGCCGAAACCCGAAATCTGGCAAAACTCAGCCAAAGCCAGCTCGCCAAACGTTTGGAAGTATCACCTTCGCTCATCTGTTCCTGGGAAGCCGGCACGCGCAAACCATCGCTGGATCAATTATTGGAACTCTCCCGTCACCTCGGTGTTCCGCTCGATTACCTGTTGAAAGAAAAGGCGCAACCGACCTTTCAGTTCCGCGCCGCCGCTACCCTCGACGGACCAAAACGAATTGCCGTCAACGAACTCGCCCTTCAGGCTTCGGCGCAGATCGAATACATCGCTGAAGTCTATCATCTCGCAGGCCAACAGGTGCCGGTCTGCATGCACTGGTCCGAATTTAGTTTCCCGCACGTCGTTCAACTCGCCGCTCACATCCGCGACATCTTCAAACTGAACCGACGCGTCACCTTGGCCGAACTGAAACAAGCCATGGCCGAGCAAGGCATTTTCGTTTTCGAATGGAACATGCCCTCGCACGTCTCCGGCATGTCCTATCGCGGCCCGATCACCGCCATTTTCGTCAATTACCTGCACACCCCACAACGCCGACTCTTCACCCTGGCGCACGAACTCGCCCACGTGCTGTTCCACCTCGGCCGCAGCAAAGAAGAAAACGCCCAGATCAGCATCCATTCATTTTTGGATCCGATCGAAAAAGAAGCCAACGCTTTCGCCAGCGAGCTCCTTTTACCGCTTGCCGACGTGGAAGTAATAGCCAAACGGTACGGCGAAGACATCCGCAACCCGGCGCTCATGGAAACAGTCGCCCGCGGCTTCAACGTCTCCCGCGACGCACTGTTCTATCGCTTAACGCAGTTGGAGATTTGTTTTTGGAACGAGAAGGCCCAATTCGCCAGCCCCTTTGAAAATGTGGAACCCGGTGAGGCCCGCGTCACAGACATCGCGGCCCAGGTTCCGTCCGAATTCCTTGAAATTGCCTTGGCGATCCAGTTACGAAAGCGCGAATCCTCATCACTAATCGCCAATTGGATTGCGACAAACGAAAGCACTGCCAACGCCTACAACCTAGTCCTGCAAAAGATTCAGCAAACGGAGTGAACATCAGTGGTTTATCATGAGCATCAAAATCGAGCCGAAATCTTCCAAAGAACAACTCCATCGTGCACTTCGTGATTTCCTCGAGGATGCCAAGCCGGGGGTCCTAGCCTTAAAAGGCCCATGGGGTGTCGGCAAAACGTACGTATGGAACAATTTTTTTGATACGTACAAAAAACAAGCAAAGCACGCAGGATATGCTTACGTCTCCTTGTTCGGCATCCACAGCACTGCTGAACTTCGTCAGGCCATTTTTGCTAGGCACCAGCCTCTCGGCAATGAGGAAAACGGCGCCTGGTGGAAACGCAGCAAAAAATACGGAACCAATCTTCTCAAACATATTGATTTAGCGCCTGCGACCTTCGGATTGCTGAAAAATACAGAGGTTTTTTCCGAATGGCTCCAAGACAAAATTATTCGGAACTTTATCATTTGCATCGATGACCTAGAACGGAAAGAAGAGTCCGTTAGTGGTTCCGCGCTCCTCGGATTCATTACGAGTTTGCGAGAAGAGCGCAACTGTAAGGTTATAATCATCTACAATGACGCAGAAGTTTCCAAGGACCTTGATGCGAGTTTCGGTGAATATCGCGAGAAGGTGATTGATCGGGAGGTTACCTATAGCCCGACCATCAAGGAAAACTTTGAAATAATTTTTCCGGAAGGCGAAAATCGCTTTTTTAGTTCGAGCGGCTCGGCTTCAGAAATCGACCTTTTTTTAGGAAATGACGACCGGCCGATAGTGGCTCTTTTCCAAGCGCTGGACGTGACGAACATTCGCGTTATGCAAAAAACCCGTCGAGCGCTTGAATACTTTGAGCCCTACCTGCTGCAAAGCTATCCAAAACTGTACCCACGTTTCGCGCGTCAGACGGTTAAACTTTGCTGCCTTTATTACATGCATGGCGATGAACTCTCGCTTGACGTGCTTTTAAATACTTCGCAGTGGGGCGAGTTTTTCGCAAAACAAAGCAACGATCCAGAGAAGTTGAAACAACAGGAAGCACTGAAACCGGTGCGCGCGATCGCGTACAGCCCACAAGATACGGACTACCTAATTGCAGATTACCTAAACTCTGGTTACGTCCAATGGGAACGCTACCAGGATGCTCTAACCGAGGCCGAGCAACGGCATGCGCGCACTGAGTTAAATTCTCAACAGACCCAAACGTGGCAAAAATTTTGGGGAAACTTTCTGACTGACGAAAAAACTTTCATCGTCGAACTATCGCAGTTCGTACGACAGCACTGGCGGCAATTAAGTATGGCTGATGTCGACGGAGCTGTTCGTTTTCTGAAACAGTTGGATCCTGCCCTTGATCTTTCCAACCTCATCGCACAGAAGATTGAACAATTTGTTCGCGACCATCCCAACAGCAACCTGATGCACAGCGACCTTCACAATGTAATGCCCGAAACACAGAAAGAGATTCGAAGATTGTCGGCACTGCACTTGCAACGATTACCCATCGGAGAGGCTATTTTGCGCCTGACGGAGTCTGGCGGTTGGAGCCCAACTGATTTTCAGCATCTCGAGCTGATAAAGGCGACTGATTTTTACAGTTTTCTCGTTGCAAGCGAGATGCCAGACCTGTTGCAGCGTATTAAGGAACTTCGACAGCGCCTCGGCTCCGGTGAATTGGAACAAAAAATATTGTCTGAATTGGATGTAGCATTGCGGCGACTGGCCAAACGCTCGAAGCTCGATGAATTACGAGTTCGCAATACTGGTGTAAGCCTTGCAACGCCTGAGCAGCCAAAACCGTCCATGTGAGATTAACAATTCCGCAAAATTTGCTCGGGTGATGTCAGTCTTATCTGACGCGCGTTCACGAAGAACCAGACTGGTATGCTTTAGACTTAGCATTGATGAATGAGTCTCAAACTGCCACTCTGACGCCGTGTCAGTTGTTAAACAACAGCACTACGTTCCACAGTTCTACCTGAAGAATTTTGCCAACGAGAAGGAGCAGATTTGGGTATACGACAAGGTAACTGACAAGTCGTTTCAGACTCACATCAAAAACGTAGCCGGGGAAAGATATTTTTATGATGTCCCATCCTTGGATCAGAGGACTGGCGTTAAGCAATCCGTTGAGAAACTGTTGAGTCACGTCGAGGACAAAATGTCGGAGGTTCTGAACACGCTGCTGCAGAAGCTTGCCACCAATAACTTTATTCGGCTGCACGATGACCAGCGCAATTTTCTTTCGATATTCATGGTTGTGCAAATGTTGAGAAGCAAAGAACATCGCGTCATGCAGGAGCATTCCGCACGATCGATGTCGCGCTTTCTTAAAAAACGACTCACAGACCAGCAGATCATCGAGGCATTCGGCAGCGAGGCGTTGCACCCGCCAACGGCAGAATCATTGGCCGAAGTACAGGCGAGCTGCCTTGCTGACCAAAACCTCATTCGTGAAATGGCCATGATTTTGAATGGGCATATCTGGGTAATATACAAAGTACGCCATAGCGGGGAATTTTTGACTTCAGACAACCCCTTCACAAAGCGTGGACACATCAAGCACCCTGTCCGTAGACTTTCTGGAATTCGGTCGCCAGGGATCGAAATAAGTTTGCCCATATCTCCTGAATTCTGTCTGTGCTTAGCTGAACGCAGTTTTTTCATCGCCAATGAAAAATACGATGGGCGTGTCGTGGACATCAATGACACGCAAAATATGATCTACTACAATTACGAGAGAATTAAATTTGCCACGCGATACCTGTTCAGCAGTAGCGGCGACTTTCGGTTTGTAAAACAAGTGTGTGAAGAAGAGCCGATTTTAAAGGATCCTCTTCGAAAAAGGATTGCGTCAAACCATGATGGTCCAGGCGATACTATCGAGGATTAGTCCCGGACAAAATCGGTTTCCTTTTTGCCCCTCGGTTAGGCTCTCAAGCTTCTTTAGCTACTCCGCGCGTTGAAACCAGCGATCACAAGCGTTTTTATTTACACCACATAGACGCTGGTAATCTTTTAGATAGATCAAAACCGGCTCAACCAAGGTTCCTTTCATTCCAATTGCTTTCATTGAAAGCAGTCCGTCAATCTCGGGCGCGAGCGGTTGGTGAACGATAAAGCCGACATCTGGACAATGATCCTGCAACCGAACCGCCAAGTTGATACAATAGCCGGCGTAATCAATCACATCCGGCGAAACCGCGTCATCAGGGCCGATCAAAGGTTGCACGCGCCCAGTCGCGATACCGACCCTCACTGTGCGAGGCAGACCAGTGGTGCGCCACTCGCGTTCGCAGCGATTAGCAAATTCTGGCACCTTCTGTTGAAATTCGCGCAACGCTAAAACGGCTGAAGTACAAAACTCGGCAGGAAAATCTTCGCCATTGTCTCGGAGCCACAACATGAGAGCCCCGTCTCCGGTGAATTTAATAAAGTCAGGGCGCGGAACTTGCACCATTTTCGAAGTGTCGCGGAAAAAATCACGGATCCCGTCTTTGAAGATCAAATCAAACTCCTTAAACAGTGCAGACAGGAAACGAGTTACGTACGCCTGGGCGTCGTGTCGCTGACAAAAAGTGCTAAACCCTGAGAGGTCAAATGATGCAGCTATCGCGTGGCGAGTGGCGGGGCCGTTATTACAAAATGAGATCATGGAATTCGTTCAACAACCGGTTACGCGATATGAAGCAATTTTGTTTGTCGTAGCAACAAATAATGCAGCGAACGCGTGCCATTGACCTTCGCAAAGATAGATGGCAAACACCTGTTTGGTATGCCTGAATGGACGCGCGATTATTTTAAATCTTTGGAAGAGCGATTTCATCTTATTGTAGAAAATTCTGCAGATCGGGTCCCAGACATTGTTCAAGGTAGAGTGGCGCCGGGCACGGAGGACTTGGCGATCGGTAGTGCCAAACAAATACGGGCAGCAGTGTTGTTTTTCGATATTCGCGGTTTCAGCCAAAGGACCGGGTCCGCAGCATTGTCCGAATTGCGGAAGACATTGCACATGTTAAACTGCGTGGTGCCGATCGCAATGCACATCATTTTCGATCAGGGCGGCTATGTCGAAAAGAATACGGGGGATGGAATAATGGCAATATTCCCGCGATCTTCTTCGGACCGCGAGGCAGCCGATGCCGCCCTTGATGCCGCGTCGATGATCTTTTACGTCCTTAGGACTGTAGTAAACCCATATTTAACTAGCATCGGAATCGATAGTGTTGATGCACGGATCGGCATTGACCTAGGAACTATTCTTGTGGCCAAAATCGGTACTCACACTGGTAACTCGCGCTTTGATCGGAATTTTTCTACGGCCATTGGGCCTGCAGCTAACATCGCTTGCAAAATCCAACACCTTGCCGGCACAAACCAGATTTTTGTCGGTGACCTCATTCGGCGGAACTGCAGCGTAGCCCAGGGCAACTTGTTCCTTGACGCAACGCCGCATCCTTCAGAATGGGATTGGAGTTATGCAAATTCGCCAACCAACCGCTACTTTGTTTGGCATTTTGCTGCAGTGCTTAATCCACCATCGCTTACTCGATAAATACACCGAAGCTGGTCTTCATCGATAGGCCAAACTTCGAAGTCGCTTCGACAATTAAGAAGTGAAAGCCTTTGTACGCAGTGGCTTCGTAATGAGATATCTTGTGATGCTGCTCGTTCGTTGTGATCTCTTGTGTCGTTACGTGGTCGCCTCGATCCAATGGGGCTTTAGTTGTAGCCTCATCGCCGTGATTTTCCACTCGAAAGGTTAACGTATAAGGAAGCTTTGGGATGTAAGGCATTTTGACCTCGAACCGCAATAGCCTCTGTTTTGGTAGGCGTCGGCTTGATGGTGCATATGATTCGCTTTTATCCAAACTCTCGTAAGCCTGAGCCTTAACCTCCATTTTACTGGTGCGAACTGGATCTGCCTGCCCAATGGGGGTAAAGTCCAGGAAACCATTCCAATCCAGAACGTGCTGGCAATAGTTTATCGGCTTACCCAATCCGTCAACATGGTTTGGTTCTACATATGGCTTTTGCACTTCCAGTCCATCCAGTTTCGCCGTTTTGACTCGGAGTAAACTCCTAGGGAAGTCCAGTATCTGTCGCAGAGAATCGCCAATCATGATCTCGTTGCGTCCAGCCGCCTGCTGTAGCTTTGCGGCCACGTCGACGTAAAATGAAGTCGCCGTGACCTCCTCAATCCCTGGATATCCATACGCAGACCACAATACATCCTCTTTTTTACCATGATCGATGCCTATCCGAACTCCGAACGGGTCGTCAAACCCCTCTGTTCTCAAAGCTGGCACCACCACGGAATCAACAAAGTATCGCAACACGGAAGCACAATTCATCGCGTCAATCGCAGCGTCTTCTGGCACCCCCGATGTTCCACCAAAATATGCCATGACGGCATCTCCCATGATCCGGTGCACGTGGCCGTCGAAAGCACGCACGATTTCAATAGTCGCACAAATGTACGCGTTTTTGATTTTTTTCACGCGCGGCAAAGTGTGCAACAGGCTCAGTCGAGTCGACCCCTCAATGTCCATGAACAAGGTCGTGATGGGGCAATAGACTTCTTCGTTTGTTTCTTTTAGGCAACGGAAGTCCGGATGGTCTCCTATGTCCGGCTTGCCAGGCTCGCCTTTGCCGTAAAGGGGCCGCAAAAGTTTTTGCATCGAATAATGCGGAACAATGGAAGTTTCTGGTTCTCGCTCACTACAAAAAACGGCCTGCTTGGCTTCGAGCGCCAAGGCCCGGTTGAGAATTGCCGGTTTTTCAGCATCGCGCATGTAGCCTTCATAAGAGCGCGCCATGGCTGTTCTCAGATCCGAGGTATTCATAAACACTTCAAACAACCGAGAACATATAGAATGAAAAACACGGCCAATGCAGGCAGTTGAAAAAATAAGATCGCTCCAACCGCTACTTTCAATGTTTTGAACTTGCTCCGTAACCCTGTTGCGAGTGCGTGCGCTTGGTAAGACAAATCTTTCAATGCGGTTTCCCCCGTGAGTGCCTGCATGTTGGTCAAGTACGACTCGGGGCCGCTATGTTCCGCGACATGTTCAAAGAATACAGAGGAGTGATATTTTGTTACTTCTTTGGGGGATTTCAAAAACGGGCTGACAATTTGCCAAGTTGCCCAAAGCGATACGAGCGCGGCTCCCACGGCGACAAGAAGGCTTGCACCGGCGACCCATTTAGCCCAAGGCACGGCAAATCCAGCCGCGAGATCGGCCCATTTCAATGCAATGCCAGTAATCAGAAAAACATTAAACGCAAGCAATACCGAAGCTTTGGCGTTAATCGCCCCATAGTAGGTGTCATACCGCCCAATTACCTTCCACAAAAAATTTTCACAATCGTACGGCTTTTCCGGCTCCGTTGGCTGTTTGGGGGTGCCCATGCCTAAAGTTTCTACATGAAATGATTTATTCACTCAAGGGATTCCAAGGAATGTAAGTTCGCTCCAAACGCCGTTAGTAACGTGGTCGTTTGATGGTTTTCATTTTGGAAATCGCAACTGACAATTTCACATCAAACGGTAAAAGTCATTTCATGTCACCGCAGCTAAGAGTTGAACTATTGCAGCGGCTCTCGCGATCCGAAGACCCGTGGGTCGAACGCAAACAATCGTTTGACGAAAGGGAGGTCCGTAAAACTTTGGTCGGGTTTGCCAATTCATTGCGCGAAGGCGAGACTGCAGTGCTTTTTCTCGGTGCTCGAAACGATGGAAAGCATCCAGGACTTTCTGACGCTGACGATGTCCAAAAGAAGGTCGGCGGCGTTGCGTCTGAAAAATGCTATCCCCGGATCAGCTACAATACTGCGGTCCTGGAGGTCGATATCAATGGCAAGAAAGTCGAAATTTTGGCCGTCGTTGTTCCATTTAGCGCAAACCGGCCTCATTTTGGAGGCGTGGCTTACATTCGCCAGGGCTCCGAAACGAAAGAAGCCTCGGCCGAAGTATTTTTGGAGTTGATCGCAAGTCAGAATGACAAGGCTCGGCGCATTCTTAAGTTTAAAGGAACTCGCGTCACGGTCCATTGGCGGTCGCAATCAGGATTGTTCCTGAGAGTGGAAGGCATTTTAGAGTTTTGCGACGCACATAGTTTCACGTTTCGGGATGACGTGGGGTGCGATTGGTCTTCGTCCCTTTCTGAGGTTGAAATCAAAAAGGACTCAATGCACCCGCTAATAATCGTCTCGAAAGCGCCTTGGACCGAGTCAGAACTTGTTCGGCGGATGGTGCGACAGTGGCGTTGGACTCAACGCCCAGAGTCGAAAGGCATTCATCCTATCAATAGAAATGATTACATCGCGGCGCAGTTGCTCGCCAATCCAGCGCTGTCGGAACCTGCTATTGCATCAGAGATGGATGGCACCGCCGATCGAGCTCTAAAATCGCTTCTAGTCCATGTCCGCTTTGAATTAAAGAAAATTAGGAGTCCGCTGAGCGAGTTGAAGAAACGCAAGCACCTGGATTTACAATTCAACAAACTGATGCGGGGACAACACCCCTCCGGAACACCGCTGATCGCAGCTGTAGTACATCCAGTCGCTGAGGTTGCCACTTCGCTCGACGAAGCGAAGCACTTGATACAATATTTAGGGCAATCGAACGCGGCTGTTTCGACCGTTCCGACCGAGGCATATTGGAACGCTTTAATGTGGGAACTTGGGTTCGCGTAATCCGACTCCGAATAACGCCATGAAACGATCCTCAAAAAAACAACTGCCTGAAACACCTTTTGTATTACCCGGTCATCGGGTCGAGAGATGGGGACGGTTTTCGTCATCGCACGCCGTTAGCAAAGTTGGACAAGCGACCATTGTTCGGGATGTGCCTGGCAAATCTATTTCGTTCTTCGAACTGGCGGAGAATATCGCAGCCGAAGCGAAGAAGAGAGGACGCCCAATAGAACCCCGCACTCAAAAATGGATTGATGTCCCAGAATGGACGCCTGAACGCGAAAGAAACGAAATCCATAACTTTCTGAGGCCGGACGAAGACCCTTTTGCTGCCCGCAGGCTAGGTTGCAGGGCCCTTCTATGTGGGTCACAAAGTGCCGCAGGCGCGCTAAGCAGCATGGCCCAAGAATGCTTAGGACAGCTTCAGGAGGTCGCGGATAGTGTGCTGGAGAGCGAATTATACAGTGCTCACGCGTCTATCGCGGCCGAGCAATTGGCGCGCGTATTAACCGAGGCCTGCGCCAAGCTGAACGAACTGGCTCGTAAACGACCGAAGATCTTCCACCCCTTCACGCGGAAGCATTTTTGGAAGTGGCCGGTCATGAAATCCACATATCAAGAATTCGGGGACGACGAGACTGCTCTGCTGGCAGGGTTACAACTCGGAAAAGATTTACCGCTGCGACTCGACCCAAAAGCGCAATGGGGCAGGCACATTGAAGATGACGCAGGACGATATGCATGGGCATTGCTTTGGTATGTCTGGGGCGCTCGCTCGGAAAACAACGTTTGGGGCTTCAATTATGGTTGTTTCGGCAAGTTGGCCAACGCACTTCCGCCACTCGACAAAACAACCGCCACTAGATGGTGGGCTGTCGCCAAAGCGGCGCTGCTTCATACGTATCCCAAACTTCTAGATGTTCCCGAATTAGCGAGTTTGGTCGAAGGCCGAAAAGAACGTCGGTTTCCATCGCGCTTGGAAGGCGCCATTCTGGATAAATTGAGAACCCGCTTCCTGAGTCTAGCCCGGTTGCCGAGGACTTCCCCGACCTGAGCGGTTGGATCAGGTAACACAGCATGGTGTCTGCTGTTGGCATGATTGAATCACGTTTAGATCGACCAAGCGAAAGGCGCCCGCGATGAAATTCTTGCTTCTTCGTAACGAAACTCGCGTAATCCGTTTAACATTCCGTCAGAAGGATAAGGACATCCAAGCTTCGAAGCTGTCATTGTCCGAGGAGTGGGTTGTTCAGGCCGAAAGAACATGCCGCACCGAAATTAATCTTGCAGGAATTTCACCTCTGCGGCGGCTATTCGGATCTTTGTGGAAACGCGTATCTGATGTGATTGATCAATGGATCAATACCCGCAATGCGGCGGAGTAAGCCCGTAAATCGAACATGGTGGATTAAGGTTTCGGATCGAAGATATCAGCCAACACTCGATCACGGACCTGAATGAACCGATAGTCCCAGCGCCCGGTTGGTTTCTTCCGGCCGCGAAGCTTTCCTAACGCAAATCTTTACGCACGAGATTTTGTGCCACCAGACGGTTTTTCCTCGCCCGGCTGTCAGGGTTTTACCTATGATCCGCGAAAACCACACGCGATTTATGGGAATCACCATCTGTCCAAACCAGCATGGCCGGCTTCAATCAGCGCAATTGAAAGGCCACCAATGAAGGTGCCGTTAAATCCTTCGCCGTCGCCACTTCTCGAGTCACTCCGAAGCATTGGCTACACCCTCGAGACGGCTCTGGCGGACATCGTCGACAACAGCATTGCCGCTGACGCAGGCAACATTTCCGTTCGTTTCCTCTGGAATAACGGCAATCCATGGATCGCCGTTGCTGACGACGGCGATGGTATGACGGAAAACGAACTGACTGAGGCGATGAAGTTCGGGTGCAAGAACCCGAACGAAAAACGCAAGCCCGATGATCTCGGTCGGTTTGGGCTCGGTATGAAAACGGCGTCCATTTCTCAATGCCGCCAATTGACCGTGGTGTCGCGCAAAGGAAAGGCTACATCCGCCTGCGAATGGAACCTCGATGTCATCGCAAAAACTTCTGCTCCTGAGTGGAACGCTCTGCTATTCGACGAGGCGGCTCTTGCAAAGGACGAACTCCTTTCGGAACTCATTGCGACTTTTTTATCTGGAGGCAAAACCGGAACGATCGTTCTTTGGAGGCGTCTCGACGCCAGCCTTGGAGATCCATCAGAGCCGGGCGGCGAAAAACGATTTTCCGCGCACATGGATTCGGCGCGCAAGCATTTGGAGCTGGTTTTCCATCGCTATCTTTCGCCGCAGCTCAAGCAGCGAAAGGTTAAAATCGATTTCAACGAGAGCCCCTTGGTGGCGTTTGATCCGTTCGGAACCACAGTACCAGCGCGACAGGAATTGCCAGCTGAAAGCATTCAGATACAGGGGCAGACCATCAAGATCCAACCCTACGTACTTCCGCACCGCTCGAAAGCGGGCTCCATCGCCGAATATGAAAAATACGCCGGCGAGGAGGGCTACTTACAAAATCAGGGGTTTTACATCTATCGAAATCGGCGTTTGATCATCAAAGCCACTTGGTTTCGTCTCATCCCGAAGGATGAGTTGAACAAGTTGATCCGCATCAGAGTTGATATCCCGAACTCGCTCGATGATTTGTGGCGAATCGACGTTAAAAAGTCCCAGGCGAATCCGCCTGAAGCTGTTCGACGCGAGCTCAAACGAATCATTAGCAAAATTTCCGGAGCTGGTCGCACTGTTTTCACCAATCGCGCTACCCGGCTCCAGAACCGCAAGGTCACTCCGGTCTGGAAGCGCGAGGTTCGCGATGGCCGCGTGCATTATGTGGTGAATGAGGATCACCCGATCGTGCAGGGACTCCTCAAAGATTTACCCAAAGATCGTGTGGATACGCTTCACGCATGTTTTGAGCTGCTTAACTCTACCTTCCCCTACGATCTGTATTACGCCGACGCCGCGGATGACAAAACGGAATTCGCATCCTCTGGTCCTGGTGAAGAAACGGTGCGGGAGGTCGGCATTCAGTTGGTCCGCGCACTTCGTGCCTGCGGTTTTGAAGGGGCGCAGCTCCGTATTCAGTTGCAGAGCACTGAATTCTTCAAATGCACCGAAGAACTGCTGGAGGAAATCCTAAAAGATAATTGAACACATGAAACCCGATTTAAATAAATTAATTGATACAGTTGCTGTTTTGTTGGAAGACAAGCAACCACCGACGGAGGCCGCGCTCCGAGCACTTGTCCAGGTACAGGCTCACGCCTTGGCCGTGATGTCTGGCTCGGCGCAGTATTCTCAAGACGAAATCGATGGTGCCGTCCGTGTTCTGCAAACACGATTTTCGATTCACATGTCCCTGGGTTCGCTGTTTCAGGCCGAGGATTACAAACCATGGCTAATCAACAGGCAGGGCGACATCGATTGGTATTACTGGAACCGTTATAGAAAACATCTTCTCAAAAAAGGTTTCCCTGGACACGTCGTTGGCTCACTGGATCGCCTGACGGACAAGATTGTCGACCATCTCGAAGACCCGCTCAAGGAGGGCGTATGGGCTCGCAAGGGCCTCGTGGTGGGGCACGTTCAGTCCGGCAAAACAGCGAACTATACCGGGCTGGTTTGCAAGGCCGCAGACGCCGGCTATCGGGTAATCATCGTGCTGGCCGGAATACTCAATTCTTTAAGAAATCAGACCCAGGAACGGATCGATGCCGACTTCATCGGTTGGTGCACGCGAGAAAAGAAGCACATCGGTGCTTCCACTTTCGGAAAGGAACGTCGTCCCGTCTGCTTTACAACCAGTTTCGAGGATTTCAAAAAACAGACAGCACAGGCAATTGCCATGGGGTTGAATGCGCTGAATGAGCCAGTTGTCCTCATTATTAAAAAGAATAAATCCACGCTGGAAAACCTTTACGTTTGGTTGAGAGATAATAACCAACATAACCTGAAGAACTTTCCGATGTTGCTGGTCGATGACGAAGCGGATCATGCCTCGATCAACACCAACAAGGCAGATAAGGACCCGACCGCGATTAACGAGGCAATTCGGAATCTGCTCTCACTCTTTACCCGTTCCTCTTTCGTTGGCTATACCGCTACACCTTTCGCCAATATTTTTGTCGATCCGGAAACAGAGTACGAAATGGAAAACGGCGAGCTCTATAAAGATCTGTTCCCGCGCGATTTTATCCTGAGTCTTGATCCGCCCGATAACTATGTCGGACCTCATCGACTCTTTACCGAGGGCGCAGACCTCGATTGCATCCGCGATATTGATGACAATGAGGACCTGCTTCCGATTCGTCACAAGATCGATTTCGAGCCAGCAGCCCTTCCGGAGTCACTGCGAAAAGCCATTTGCTGCTTCATTCTTGGAAAAGCCATTCGTCTCTTGCGCGGCCAGGTTGGTAAATGTCATTCCATGATGGTCAACGTGAGCCGTTTCACGGCGGTGCAGACCAAGCTGGCCGGGTTGGTTTTAGAACAGCTGAAGCAATTCAAAGCCAGCATCGCCGGTTATGCCGCTCTGGCTCCGAAAAAAGCCCTGCAGGATAAGGATCTATCCCTGATGAATCAGGTTTTTCAAAAGGAGTTTGCCTCTGCCGGGTTCGACTGGCCCAAAATTCAGGCAACGCTCAAAGAGGCTGTCGATCCGATGGAGGTAATCATTCTTAATTCCAGCTCGCAGGATACCTTGGATTATAGCGCCAAAAATTATCCCGAAGGGCGAAGCGTTATAGCTGTGGGCGGACTTGGACTGTCACGTGGGCTAACCCTGGAAGGTTTGATAACCAGCTACTTTCTCCGCAACTCGATCATGTATGACACCCTGATGCAGATGGGACGCTGGTTTGGTTATCGCGAAGGCCACGCTGAGGTCTGCCGCATCTTTATGACCCCATCCGCAGCATCTTGGTATTCGCACATCGCCGAGGCGACGGAAGAACTTCGGAGAGACTTCAAAGCCATGGAGCGCGCCAAAATGACACCAAAAGAGTTTGGCCTTCGCGTTCGCAGTCATCCGACTGCTTTGATCGTCACCGCCCGCAATAAAATGCGGACCGGAAGAAAAGTGCCCATGCAAATTGCGCTCGAAGGCCGTTTAGCCGAAACAAGCGTAATCCTCGGTAATACGGAAGTTCTGAAGAAGAACAAGGAAGTTCTCGATCGTTTATGTGAGGAATGTGAGAAAGAAGTCACCGGATCTTTAATGGAAAAGCCAGCGCTTGGGTATTTATGGAAGTCTGTGTCTCCAGCAATCATTTTGCGAGCGATCCAGGCCTTTGAAAACCATCCGGAATGTGTCCTGACCTATGCTGACCCGTTGATTCAATATATCGAATGGTTGCAGTCCTCCTCCAACGCGAAATTCGACGTCCTTCTCCGATCGGTTTCTGGTTCTCAAGCTGAGTACCCTGTGGGCAAGCTAAAGATTGCTCCCGTCAAAAGAACAGTCATCGACCTTGAGGAGTCGAGAATTGAGTTCAAAAAAAGACGCGTCGCTTCGAAGGGCGATGAACGGGCGGGTCTTTCGGCAGACGAAATTGCGAAAGTTGAAGCGGGCTATGAAGGAAAAAATATTCCGGATAAGGAATACCGAAAGGTCGAGGGCCGAAATCCTTTGTTCATGATCCAGTTTGCAAGCGTCCGCACCAGTGAGACGCCTTCGCCAACTGACCTCGTTGTCCCCGCTTACGGAATCAGCTTTCCGGGAGATCCGGGTACGGCCCGGCGCCCCGCGAAGCTGGTTGAGTATGTCGTGAATACGAAATGGTGGGAACAAAACTATTATGCTCCTGAAGAAGATCCGGAGGAAACGGAACAATGACAAATCCCTGGTCAGTCATAGAAAAACCCGCATCGGATCTGAACGTCCGTCTCGTAGACGATCAACATCCTCTCAAGCTTTTCTGGGGTGTTGATTCACGCTCGCGCTATGTACTTGCTTACGATGCGGCGGCGAGTGGCCTTCCGCAGAAAAAATCGCTGCCCAATCTCTCCGGAATCGATCTTTATATTGCCCCCAGCGGCTCTCGCGGCAAGTTGGTATTGGTTCTCCAGGAGAATTCTAATTGGGAGATTTTCTACGCTCTTTGTTCTGACCTCGTCCGCGCGACCGCTGCAGCGACCGACGAAACAGCCGGCTCATCGATCATTTTGCGTCGGTTGGAGCGCTGGCAGGACTTGTTACGACGGAGCCGGCCAGGAATTCTATCACCGGATGAAATAAAAGGGCTGATGGGCGAATTGCTATTCCTTAAGAATGTCGTCGCGGCCGTCTTCGGATACGATACAGCTGTCGGGGCATGGAGAGGCCCCGAGGGCGCTCCTCAGGACTTCGCCATCAACGAAACTGCCGTTGAGGTCAAATGCCAGTCGGGCGGTTCGAAACCAGTTGTCCGCATAACTTCGGCGGAGCAATTGAGTCCGCAGCTCCCTTCCGGCTATCTGGTCGTCTACACACTTGCCAGTCAACCGCGCGACGCAGTTGGCTCGCTGAGCTTGAATTCAGTCGCAGCTGAAATCAGAGCAGCGTTATCAAGTGCTTCAGCAACCAGTCGCGAAAGATTCGAAGATCTGCTCTACCAGGCGGGATATGTCACCTGCGAGGAATATGACGATTATCGCTTCTCTGTTGTTGCTGTGAAGAGTTATCAGCTGGTTGATGGCTTTCCTAGAATCGTCAGCTCCACGCTCATTCCTGGTGTCGAATTTGTTTCCTATTCCGTTCGCCTGGACGCATGTGCCGGGTTCCTCTCAAAACCACAATGGTGGCCAACAACATTATGAATATTGAAGATTATTTTAATGAGTTCAGACAGGATCTCCATGCTCAGGCTGGCGCCGTGGGCAGCTACCTTAGGACGACGTTCGTCGAACGCCTGTGCAACATGATCGAAGCTGAGGGCTTCATCAGCGACTTTGCTCCAACCGACTACAAACACACGTCCAGAGGATTAGCTATCGATGCATGGGCTTACGATGAGCAATTCCAGAAACTGACTCTCTTTGTTGCAGACTATCGCGACTCCGCCTCGCTGGAAACGTTGACTCAGAGCGAAGTGACGGATGGCTTCAAGCGCTTGACCCGCTTTTTCGAAGCGTGCATGAAAAAGGATTTTTGCTCTTCTCTTGATGAATCGATGCAGGTGACTGAGCTCGCATGGTTCATTGCCGAAAAGCACAAAACTCTTAAGCAGCTTTCACTGGTAATTCTCTCGAACGCTCGCCTGAGTGCGAGGGTAGCGAAGCTTCCAGATAAATCGGTAGCAACACTTCCGGCGAGCTACGAAATCTGGGACTTTGAAAGAATTTTTCGGGCCGAGACCTCCGGCCGGGCTCGTGAAGATATTGAAATTGATCTCCGTGAATTCGAAGCAAAGGGAATTCCATGTCTGCCAGCCCATCACGGCGGTGAGTCCATGCGATCCTATCTTCTTGTCATGCCGGGACACATTGTTGCTCAGCTTTATGAAAAATATGGGGAGCGGTTGCTGGAGCAGAACGTGCGCACATTCCTGCAGTTTCGCGGGAACATTAACAAGGGTATGCGCAATACGATTGTAAATGAGCCCAACATGTTCTTTTCCTATAACAACGGGCTCTCAGCAACTGCCGAAGCGGTTGAGACCGGAGGCAGTGACGACAGGCTTTTGTCTGTTCGCAATCTGCAGATTGTGAATGGTGGCCAGACGACTGCTTCCATTTTTACGGCGGGCAGGAAGGAAGGGGCGGATCTGAGCGGTGTCTATGTTCAGGTAAAACTATCGGTCGTAAAGCCTGAACAGGTGGAGGTTGTTGTGCCGCGCATTTCCGAATATTCCAACACCCAGAACAAAGTCAGCGCAGCTGACTTTTTCTCAAATCACCCGTTCCATCTTAAAATTGAAGACTTCTCTCGTCGCTTATGGGCGCGTTCACCGGCAGGGCTGGTTCAGGAAACCCACTGGTTCTACGAGCGCGCACGAGGTCAGTACGTCAATAAACAGGCGAGCCTTAGTAATGCCGACAAGAAGAAATTTTTGATTCAGAACCCAAAGAATCAGATGTTCACCAAAACCGACCTGGCCAAATATATGCGCACTTTCGAAGGGTTGCCGCACGAGGTCAGCAAGGGTGCACAGAAAAACTTCAGTGGGTTTGCCGGTGAATTGGGCCGTGCGTGGAATAAGAATGGAGGAAGTGAGTTCAACGAACTTTGGTTCAAGCGCCTCATTGGTAAGGCTGTTTTCTTTCGTCATCTCGATTCAGCAGTGCTCCGTGCTCCGTGGTATACAGGCTATAAGGCCAATATCGTAACCTATGCGCTTGCGAAGTTTGCTCACATGGTCCAGGAACAATGTGTCTATATTGATCTTCTCAAAATCTGGGAAGCACAGGCTTTGCCACAGTGTTTAGCTGACCAATTGATGGAAATTTCAGAACGGGTCAACGCACTTCTGCTGAACCCGCCTTCTCACGCCACATCCAACGTCAGTGAATGGGCCAAAACCGAGGCCTGTTGGAATGCCGTCCGGGCCGAACGCATCCAACTGCGGAATGACATCACCGACTACTTGATAAACGTTGAGCAGAATCGGGATCTGGAAAAAGAGGCTGGAAGAACCGACGAGATTCAAGGAGGCATTCACGTGCAAACTTACGTCGTCGAGAAAGGCGCAGCCCACTGGAAACTTCTCATGGATTGGAACAGCACAAACCGAAAGCTGACAGCAAAAGAGGTCGAGATTCTGAACGTGGCATGTGCCATTCCTCGCAGGGTTCCATCTGAAAAACAGGCTACCGTTCTCATTGCAGCCGAGAAACGCGCCATCCAGGAAGGCTTTTATCCTGGGTAAAATTGGGGCTGGCACGCCTTTCCACTCATTTGCAAAGTTGCGGTTCTATTCTCCTGGTTTTTGTTAACCAGCTCCACTAACCTGCACCGGCAATGCCGATTCCTGTCATAGACCTGTTTGCTGGCCCTGGAGGGCTCGGTGAGGGCTTTTCAGCTGTACGGGATGGAAATGGCTGTCCCGTTTTCAAAATCAAGCTTTCCATCGAGATGGATCCGTGGGCTCACGCCACGTTGCGTCTTCGTTCTTTTTACCGCCAATTCCCAGATGGCAAAGCGCCGAATGAATATTACCAATTTCTTCGTGGAGAATTAGAGGAAAAAGAGCTGTTTTCCAAGTTCCCAGCGGAAGAAAAAGCGTCCGACGAAGAAGCTTGGAATGCCACATTGGGGAAAAATGAGCCGGAAGAGGTCAGCGCTCGAATCACGAAGGGGTTGAATGGTGAAAAAGACAATTGGCTGCTGATCGGGGGGCCACCGTGCCAGGCCTATTCACTCGTGGGGCGTTCGCGCATGATCGGGGAAAAAGGCCGAAGTGAGTTTGAAAAGGACCATCGTCATTTTCTCTATCGCGAATACCTTCGGATTATCGCCCAGCACCAGCCGGCTGTTTTCGTGATGGAAAACGTCAAAGGCCTGCTTTCCGCCAAGCTTGATGGACAAAGCATGTTCACGCGGATTGTGAGAGATTTGGAAAAACCTCTCGAAGCTCTGCCCGAACTCGCGGCAAAATCGCGACGCAAAAACTTGCGGTATGAGCTGCATTCCGTCGTGGCACCCCGTGATTTGGCGGGTTTGTATCAACCTTCAGATTTCATTGTCCGTGCGGAGGATTACGGCGTCCCGCAAGCACGACATCGCATCATCATTCTTGGCATTCGCGAGGGCTTCGCCAAAGGGCCGGAACTTCTCAAGCGTGTGGAGAAAGTTTGTACTGTTCGAGACGTTATCGACGATTTGCCGAAACTCCGCAGCACTGTTTCCAAACAAAAAGATCCCAAGACATCCTGGCATGACGCTGTTTGCGAAATAAAGAATGCCAAATGGTTAAACAGCCTTGATGACAAAATGCGGAAGGCAATGATCCAGGCATGCGGCAGAGTGGGCAAGACGCTCGAATGTGGCGGGCGATTTCTCAGCTGCAAACCGTCGCCAGCCCAACATTTTCGTTGGTATATCGATCCTCGGCTCAACGGGGTCTGCAATCACGAAACTCGTTCTCATATATTGCAGGATCTTCACCGTTATTTCTTCTCGGCGGTTTATGCGGAGCAGTTCCAAACCTCGCCGTTGTTGGAGAACTTGCCCTCGGGATTGCTGCCTCTCCACAAGAACGTCGAGGATGCACTTGTCTCCAACAAGTTTAATGATCGTTTCCGCGTCCAGATAGCCGATCGTCCATCAACGACCGTTGTGTCCCACATCTGCAAAGATGGACATTATTACATTCATTACGATCCAACCCAGTGCCGCAGCCTCACCGTTCGTGAAGCCGCCCGCCTGCAAACTTTCCGCGACAATTACTTTTTCCAGGGCGGACGCACCGAGCAATATCATCAAGTCGGCAACGCTGTTCCGCCTCTATTGGCGCGGCAAATTGCGGAAATCGTCCGGAAATTGTTTTAAATAAATTTATCCTGGTAAAACAGAGGAAACGAACTAGCCTGGGCTGCATGAAAGAGAGCGTCTATATTCCGCCATCTTGCGCGACCGCCGAAAAGCATCTGGCTTACGGTCTCAAGCGGAACCTGCGTTCTTTAACGACGAAGGAGTTTGTGCGCGCGTGGTGTTCTCTTTCGTATTTATATCCCGGCCTGCACCCAGACGGCTTCGATGCGGAAGACAGTGGCTGGTCAAAAGCGCTTCAACCTATGGCCGCCGAGGCGTGGCGCCGCTTCGAAATCGGGCAGATAACAGACAACGAATTGTATTGTTACCAATCCGCGCAGGCTCGCCTTGTGAAGGAAGTGGGAATCCGACAGCTTGAATCTTCGAAAAAGCCTTGGTTGGTAACCGATCACTTTGCGGCTTGAGTATTGCGCAATTGCTTCGTGAGAAGCTGCATCAATTCGTCGCTTGATTTTGTTTTCTCTATTTCGCATTCCCAAACAACAACGGAATCCCAGCCGAGTTTGATAAGCGATTCACGATGTCTCTCATCTCGCGAAGCATTACCCTCCAGCTTCTCAATCCACCATTCACGTCGATTCGTTGGCGTTGTGCAGTTTTTGCATCCTCGATGGCGATGCCAGAAACAACCATGAACGAAAATCACGGTTTTGTATTTGGGCAACACAATATCCGGCCGCCCGGGAAGCTTTTTGCCATGTAAACGAAATCGGTAGCCGAGCCGATGCAGCGCACTGCGCACCAGCTTTTCCGGCGCCGTATTCTTGCCGCGGATCCGGCTCATGTTCCAACTGCGCCGCTCGCTTGTTAGTCGATCTCGCACAAGACAAAGTAATCGGACTGCACGACTTGTTCTATTGTTCGAATCCTCGGGTTGACGCTTTTCCCGTCGCCGCAAACTCATCCAGTTCCGCCTCGACGTAGCCCGCCTCTGCGAAGCGTTTCACAATCGTTCTAAAACGGACATCGGAGCTATCGACAAAATCTCTGAAATGCCACCTGCCATTCGTTCCGGTCGACGCGATCTTTTTCCCATTTAAATCTTTCAGCTCCGCGGGATATTTCAGAAAACCAAAAACCACTTCGCGCTTCCTCTCGTCGGTCACAACCAGGACTACGCCTCGGTCTGGAATCACACGGCAGGAACCTGAATCAGGATCATGACTCCAAACTTGCCCATCGCGCAGCACGACAACGCCCTTGAGAGCTTCGCTTTCCAGCCTTAATCCAGTTGTCAGTTGTCGCGCAAACCTCTGCCTTTCTGGTGTGTCGAACTCCGCTTCCAGAACCAAGGTCGGCTCAAAACCCATCGCCTTCGCATCCTGCTCAACACTTTGCAGAAAACTGATCAGCTTGCTTGAACTCGTTTTTGCAGGAGCGGCAAACGTGAAATGATAGCTTAATCCCATACGGGAAGGACTATGCTTGAGCGCTCAAGCATAGTCAATGTTTGGGCGCACGTTTCTTTTTCCATCTAGCTGCCGCCGCCTTCTTAGCAATGCGTTTCCGATCTTGAGCCGAGAGCTTGTTTGCTCGAGCTTTTCCGCCCTTCAGTCCCCCGAGGCGGCCGAGGGCCATCGCTGCAGGATTTTTCTCACGTGTATTGTTTGCCATGTTGTGTGAATTACTCCGCGGTAGACAACTGGCTGGGATCGTTATCCAGCCACGCACGTTTGCCGAAGTCATGCCACCGTGTCACCAAGCGCAACTTGATCTCTCCATCGAAGTTATACTTCAAGTCAGGATTCTGCGTTTCATCGGCCTTTTTCTTTTCAATTTCCTGTTCAAGAAAGATCAGCGCAACCTTTGCCCGCACGCCGAGCCATTTGCGCAAAGCTGCTGGCGGAAACTTTCCTTTTTTGTTTTTCGCGACGAGGAAATTGGAGATCCATTCATCACACTGCTTTTCGACCTGCTCAGACGGAACTTCCCGCCCGTTCATCTGCTTTGTATCGGCGGGTGCGACTTGCCCCAGAAACAGGGTGAGATGCCGCCGCAACTCATGCCACGGTCCGAGGGAGAATTGCTTTAGTTCCGGAGGATCCGGCCAAATTGCTCCGAACTCGCTGGCATCAAAGGTTTCCAGCAGCTTCATCGCCTTATCGATCTTGTCCGCCATATCTCGCCGAGCGTGAATGGCTGGCGGTTAAAAGCAACGTGAAATGCCGACTGCAAAAGGCGGCTTACCGGTCGCTGCAGTTGATTGCGCCGGAAGCTTCAAAAAGAGAAGGCCCGCTTCAACGCAACCAAACATTGAAGCGGGCCGGTCTTATCCCCCAAACAACGGCGTGACGCTACGCTCATCGTTCGTTGCGCGCAATCGGTGCAAAACTGATTGCTACTTCTTTCCCTTGAGCTGGTCGCGCCGACCGTCAGCATAGGCGCCGAACACGCGTTTGATCGCATCTCGCACCTGGCGAAATACGTTCAAGACTTCCGCTTCACTTCCTTTTGCGTGAGCGGGATCGATGAACGGCCAATGATGTCGATTCAGTTGGCCAGGAAATATCGGGCAAGCCTGATCCGCATTTCCGCAAACGGTGTCTCAGAGCACTGTGACTTCCCACTGATCGTCACATTCAACACAACGGTAAATGTTTTCGGCCTGTTCCTTTTTGTCCTTTTTCATCAAGCCATTGCACGTTCCACAAGGCAGTTTGCCGCGATTCGGTTTGGCATTCAGTTCGAAAACATCCGGGCCAACCAAGTCGCTCCGGCCAACGAACACCATATCTTGCCAGCGCAGATTCTCGCGATGCGGAGTCCACCAGGCTTCATAGCGGAAACGTTTCTCGCCCTTAGCGGGTTTGAGAGGCACTTCAGGTTTGGCCGGTTCGGCCGGTTTTTTCGGAACGAAAGGGAGAACGAGTTTGGGACGTGCGCCTAATTTTTTCATGCCGCTGAGATAGGAAAATGCACTGATCATTTAAGCAAGCCAGATTTCGGCTAAGCCTGAACCAAGGCGGAACGTTAAAAATCTAAAAGCCTTGTCAGCATTGGCTTTGGTGAGCCTTCTGTGAACGCCATGGCGGACAGCGTCTACCTTTTACTCAAAGGCAGTGCTTCAACCATCCAATTCCTCAATCAACCATGTTGCGCACCTTCCTCTTCTAGACCGTCATGCGTATATTTTGACATGCCGTCACAAAATAAACTTCGTCGGGCAATTCAGGCCGGCGACGTGCCCCAGGTCACTGAAATTCTCCGGACGTATCCCAGGGAAGAAGCGCGTTGGAGAAATGGGTGGACTCCCTTGCATGTTGCAGTGAAACACGGGAGTAAGAATGTCGTCGCTGCGATCCTCGAACTAGGTGCCGATATCAACGCCACTACCGATATGCACCAAGCACCCTTGGATGTGGCCCTGAACAACTACCACGGACAACTCGCTGAATTTCTACAAAAAAGAGGCGCTCGTTTGGGTGCTGATTTGTCGCTCCATGCTGCAGCCGTGTCAGGCAACCTTAAGGCAGTAAGAAAACATCTCGCCGGCGGCGCGGACATCAATCAAGTCGTAAACGGTGAACTCGCTATTTCTTGCGCCCTAAAGAATCGGCATTGGGACATAGCGAAGTTTTTGCTGAATCGAAAATGCGACATGACAAAGCGCCAGCAATGGGAGGTGACTCCATTGCACGTTGCCGCCGCGTCAGAAACTCCGGTTGAGCTCCTCACAAAAATGTTAAAGCTCGGCGCTGATATTAATGCCACCGACAACTGTGGAGAGACTCCACTATGTCATGCGGCAACAGCGGGGAATCTTGAGATTGTGGATTGGCTCCTGGACCACGGAGCCGACGTAACCCATGGCCGTGAGGACTCTGCTACGCCCGTGTACTGCGCTTTGCGCCGCCATCACGTTGAACTCGCGTCCCATCTGATTGATCGCGGAGGAAAGGCGACCTTGCACCAAGCTGTTCAATGTAATCATTTGGCTCGAGCCCGCCAAAAACTGAACAGCGGTGCCGACGCGAATCACGAGAAAGATCCACATCGAATGGAGTCGCCGTTGGAAATGGCGATATGGCTGGATTCGACGGACATGGTCACGCTCCTCCTTGAATTCGGCGCTGACCCCAATCAACAGGATATGTCGGGTAATGCGTCACTCCACGAAGCAGTGCTGAAAGGATCGGCCAAAATGGTCAAACTGCTGCTAGCCCATGGAGCCGATCCGGACCTTCCGGGTGGCGCTGGCTTAACGCCTATAGAATTGGCCCACCGCAAGGATCGCTCGCACCTTGCAAATTTGATGGAGACACACCTCGACAAAAAACTGAGCGTAGAAGTGACGCAAACCGGGATCGAACCTCTTTACACTGTGCCCAAAGTCGCTGAACTCCTGAGCGTGGACGACGCCTTCATTTTAGACCTGATCAAGAGAAAGAGAATAACTTGCCTGAAGCTGGACGAAAACACGTTGCGAATACCAGCCGGCAGCATTCAGCGATACCTCGCGAAACTCAGCCTAAAACCCGGATATTAAAAGGGGCGTAATCGGCGCAGAGCCGATTGCGCCTTTCTATTCTAAAAGCTTTGTCAGCACTGGCTGGGTGAGCCTTTTTTCCTGCAAGAGCGAACACGCAAACGAACACAATAGACGTTTTCGGCGAGAGTGAAGGACGAGTGAAGTGGTCTGGAATACGTTTGAGAAAATCATTGAAAAACGCATAAAACCCTTTATTTTCAATGGTGTTAGCGTTTTTCATTGCAACCTCCTGATTAGCAACAGTTGCAATGGTTCGCCGGTAAAACTCTGCTTTAGCCCGAGTCCGACCACCGGCACCATCTCTTGATGCTGTAACATCCGACATTCAGGGAGTTTTAGGGATTAGTAACCCCCCCAGCGACTACGAATAAAGTTTGGTAACGTCGATGCGTTGCATCACTTTTTTTTCAGGTTTGGTAAAAATGCCGTCAGCATTCCCAGCAGTGGAAGAAACGCGCAGAGGGAAATGACATGACTGACGCTGGTGGCATCGGCCAATTTTCCCAGAACGGCGGATCCGATCCCGGCCATACCAAAGGCCAGGCCAAAGAATAGTCCGGCAACTAATCCCACATTGCCGGGAAGAAGCTCAATTGCGAAAACAAGAATGGCTGGGAATGCCGAAGCCATGATGAATCCGATTACCGCTGAGAGAATCGCCGTCCACATCAGATTGGCGTAGGGCAATAAGAGAGCGAAAGGTGACATGCCAAGAATTGAAATCCAGATGACAGCCTTGCGCCCGATCCGATCGCCGACAGGTCCGCCGACGATTGTTCCGGCAGCCACGGCAAACAGGAAGATGAACAGATAGAGCTGCGAGCTCTGCACCGAAACGCCAAATTTTTGCATCAAATAAAACGTGTAATAGCTGGTGAACGAGGCCAGGTAAAAGAACTTGGAAAAGATCAGCACCAATAGGACGGTCAGCGAGATGATAATCGTCTTTTTATCAAACCTGTCGTTGTCGTGAATACCACTACCCGCACGGCGCATGGTCGCCAATCGGAGTGCATACCAGTTCCCCACCCGTGACAAGAGAACCATGCCCATCAAAGCAGCGAGGGTGAATAGAAGAATCGATTTCTGTCCATGCGGCACGATGATCCATGCGGCGAGCAGGGGGCCGATTGAGCTGCCGAAGTTTCCTCCGACCTGAAAGAGCGATTGAGCAAAGCCGTGTCGTCCGCCTGAGGCGACACGTGCTATGCGCGAAGCTTCGGGGTGAAAAATGGCTGAGCCCAAACCCACAAGGCCGGCCGACAATAGAATCATTGGATATCCTGTGGCGAGGGCGAGCAGGACCAATCCGCAAAGCGTCAGGCACATCCCGAATACCAGTGAATACGGTTTTGGATTGCGGTCGGTGTAAAAGCCGACGAGCGGTTGGAAAATGGATCCAGTCAATTGAAAGGTCAGGGTGATCAATCCGATCTGCGTAAACGTCAGGTGAAAGGAAGTTTTCAGAAGCGGATAGACGGCGGGAATGAGGGCTTGAATGGAATCATTTAGAAGATGAGAGAAACTGAGGGCGACGAGGATGCCGATGGCCGACGCCTGTGCTTGAGATGCGGTGGTCGGTGCTGCGGAACTGGTTTGAGTGCTCATGATATTTATCTGTGTAAAACAAAAAGCCCTGCTGCCTTTCGGGAGCAGGGCTTTTAAAAATCGGCTTTCGCTTATTTTTCAGCGCGCTGCTCGCGGGACGGCCAAAGGACCGTAATGAGGCGCGTGGAAATGAGATGAGAGATGGACCCAATAGTGCTCGGCTGCACGGTGAACGTGCATTTGTCTGAAAAGGAAGCAGCTTTATTGGCCAACATTGTCGAAAGCAAGTCTAATCGCGCCGGGCGGAACGTCAAGAGGAGGAGCTTCCCACCTGGATGTTCAGGATTGCGCTCTCTTTCGCCAAATCTGGACTCCTTGGAATTGGGTACAATCCGTTGTACTCCGTTTTTTGGGTCCTCAGAAATGGAGTACAACGCGTTGCTTCCAATTTCCAGCTCTTCGAAAAACGAGAACTACGCCCATTCTTCAATTTTGGGCTCTTCAAAATCCAGTAAAACCGTTGTAATCCATTTCCGAAGCCCCAAAAAACGGAGTACAACGCTTGTACTCGGTTTCCGAACGCTTAAAAATTTCGGTACAAGCATGTTTCTGCGTTTTCCGGGTCTTGGAAGTCCGACTTTTCGCGTTTATGTCCCTTCCGAGGTCTTCGGAAGAGGAGTACAACGCGTTGTACGGAAAACTTTGGTTCTTTTTGACCACATTTCCCGTTTTCCCTAACTTTGAAGACCCCAGAATTGGAGTACAACGCTATTTCCCGGAGTCCCAACTCCGCGAAAATGCAGAAACATGCTTGTACCGAAATTTTTAAGCGTTCGGAAACCGAGTTTACGCGTTTTCCTCCGTTTTTGAGCCCTGGAAAAAGGCGTACAACGCTTTGTACGCTGTTTTTGGAGTCTTGGAAGTTCGAGTAGAACGCGTTGTGCCATTTTTTAGTGGTTGGAAATCAGAAACTTAGCCGAAACGAGGAAGTTGCGACACGAATTGGGCCAGTTTCCAGCAATGGAAAGTGCGCTTTCGTCGTCCTAAGTCCATGACTGACCGCATGTGCGTCGAGAAGACTCTTGCCCCTCAACAAACGCCAATTGATTGCCTCTTGAAAATATGAAATGTTAGCGACATGCCCGAGTCAGCTCCCAACAAACAGGGGAATGCATGGCGCTTGATGAAACCGGCCGTGCGGGGAATTTTCTGTATTCTTACCCTTTGGTTTTTTTCTACGACGTCATTGCCGGCGCAAGAATTTCGCGCGGCGTGGGCAGATGTGTTTCATGTCGGGATGGGAAGCACCAGTGAGGTGAATACCATGGTGTCGCAACTGGTCGCCGGGCATTACAATGCAGTGATCGTTCAGGTGCTTGGTTACATGGATAATTCGGTGTCGTCTCACGGGGCACATTGGAAATCTTCCATTCTTCCCTGGTCGAGTCGAGTCACCGCGAGTTTTGACCCACTTGCTTATCTTTGCCAGCAGGCGCATGCGAATGGAATCGAAGTTCATGCGTGGCTCGGAGGGAGCGGGGGAGCGATGTATCGTGTTTCTTCTTCATGGCCACCCGCTGGAAACTCCACGCTGGCGGCGCATCCCGAGTGGTTTATGGCGCCGCTTACAAATAGCGAAGGCAATGTCATCAAAACAGTGGACAGTCTTTACATCATGGACATGGGTTCTCCCGATGCGCAGGAATATGTGGTCAGCATCGTAAAAGAGTTGGTCACCAATTATCCGATTGATGGAATCAACTGGGACGACGAAATCAATGGGGCTGGCTACAACGCTGGTTATGGTTACCCGGCGTACAGTCAGGCAAGCTATCCGCGATCCGGTCTCGCTCGGTATCGTATCAATACGGGAGTGACTGGTACTCCGTCCAATACAGATGTGGCCTGGGCAAACTATCGGCGCCGTTTCAAAAACGAATTGATGGCGCGGGTGCAGGCGGAAATTCAATCGATTAAAACCAATCCGCGACAGCCGGTCAGGCATTCTTCGGCTGCTCTGGCGTATTCGCCCCTTCCAAGCAGTGGGTGTGATTTTACTGTCTCGGGACCGTATTTATATTTCTGCGACTGGGCGAGTATGCTGCAAAATGGCTGGGTCGATGCCGTTATTCCGCAAACCTACAGCAGCAGTACTTTCAATACGTGGGCTGACCGAAGTGCTTCCTGTTTTCAATACAATCGGCAAATCTTTCCGGGCATCGGTGGTTACCTTTACAGCAACACGACTATCGCCAGTGAAATCAATTACACGCGAACCAAAGGCCTGAAGGGGAATTCGATTTATTCGTATGCTGTTCCCAACTCTTCCGGAACAAGTGATTGGTGGGCATATGCCGCCGCAAATGTTTATACGAACGTCGTTTCGACACCCGTCATGCCATGGCGCAATCCAGCTACGGCGACGGAAGGAATCGTTTGGGGCAGGATCAAGGACTTTAACACGGGGCTTTATGTCGACGACGCAACCGTAACGGTGACTGGCGGGCCTACCGTGAAATCTGACGGTAACGGATATTACGTGGCAACAATGGTTCCAGCCGTCGCCGGGGGGACCGCGCATTTAGTCACCGCGAGCAAAAGTGGAATGGCTCCTCAATCCACCAACGCGATTGCGTTGGCCGGCGATATTGCCCGGTATGATTTGGTTCTCAATTCACCCTCCGTCACTATCCCCGCCGTCCCGAGTAGCTTAACGGCGACACCTATTAGTTTTTCGCAAATCAACCTGACGTGGACCGATAACTCGACAAATGAGACTGCTTTTGTTTTAGCGAGAGGCACGGTATCGGGGGGGCCTTATGTCGATGTCGCGGCGTTGTCGGCGAATGTGACGACGTACTCCAATACTGGTTTGGCGGCGAATACGACCTATTATTATGTTGTCCGTGCAACGAATGCGGTGGCGTCCTCTGGGAATTCTGCTCAAGCCAGCGCTACGACCTTCAGCAATCCGGCTCCAACAATTACGACCCAGCCGCAAAGCGTGACCCTATTACTCAATGCGGGTGCAACGTTTTCCGTTACAGCGACGGGAACCGCGCCTCTTTCGTATCAATGGAATTTTAACGGATCGCCAATCTCAGGAGCCACTAACAATGCTTTTGCGATTGCTTCGGCGCAGTATGGAGATGCCGGTGAATATTACGTAACGGTTAGTAACGGGAGTGGCTCGGCTGACAGCGCGAGAGCTACCCTGTCGGTGCTGGGTTCGATTCCGACAATTCGTCTCACCAACATTTGGAATATTCAGGCGGGATCCAGAACTTACGTGACGATCGGAAACACTGAACGTGGTATTTGTGTAAATCCATTTACCGGACACGTCCTGCTCGTCAGCCGTTCGAGCCAGGTCGGAAGTCTTGGTGTTTTTGCCTTGGATGTTGAAACGGGTCTGCAAACAGGAACGCTAAGTACGACCGGAATTAACAACGGTGCCACGTTTGTTTTAAATAAGATCGATGTTGCTGGAGATGGCGCTATTTACGGAGCGAATTTGACGACCTCGACTGGTGTGCCTTTTGTGATCTATCGCTGGGCGAATGAGGCTGCGACACCTGTTACGGCATACTCCGGTTCACCTGATGGAGGAGTGACCGCACGTTGGGGTGACAGTTTTTCTGTTTCAGGATCCGGAGCAAATACGCGCCTGATGGTTTCCGGTTCTGGAGCAACCAACGCGGTTGTTTTCACGACCATCGATGGAACCAATTTTGTCGCGAACAAAATCAATCCGACGGCGACAGTTCCTGCGGCGGAATTTTCGCGTGGTGTAGACCTGATGCCGAACAATACGTTTTACAATAAGAATCGGTCGGCCAATACGAGCAAACTTTACAGCTATAACGTTGCTGCAAGTTCCAGCACTGTTCTAACGAACATTGCTCCCCTGGATACCAACATGCTCGCGATCACAGTGGCCACAAATTATAATCTTCTCGCGGGGGTCATCGACGAAAATAATACCAACAACTCAGGCCACAGCCTGAAGGTCTACGATATCTCGGTGCCCGCATCTCCAGTTTTAGTTTCTAATTTTAACTTTTTGTCTTTTGGAACGGGAACTAACAGCGGCAATGCCAATTTTGCCGGCGACGCAGATACAGACGGCACGCATATCGTTGGTCTTGATACGCAGAATGGCGTGGTGGCCTTGAAAGTTGTTTTAGTCAATCCGCCGCCGCGCATCAATTCGCTGACGTTGTTGCCATCCAACCAGCGTCAATTTCATCTGAATCTTGACCCCGGAAATTTCGTGATCCAGGGCAGTTCGGACTTCAGTAACTGGCTGGATCTTACAGTTACTCGAACAAATGGACTCTTCCGGGTGACCGATCCTGTCACAAACTCTCCCGTTCGCATTTATCGCACCAAGAATTAATCCCTTTGGTGAAGCCGATAGAATTCCGTAGCGTTTGGAGTTGAATTAGTCCACCGAAACGCATTGGTTACATAACCGTCTGCCCCATATACGCCCGCCACATTCGTCGCTTTTTCGATGATCGTTACCGCGGCTGCACGGTTCCACGTGATGATCACGTTTGCGTTGGAAATGCCCGCGGTTCCTGACGGTTGCGCCGCTACGAAGTGCGCTTGCCATGATGCTAAATCATTTGTAAATGCTGGCGTATCAATGTCGCTCACGTACAACTCGCAATAAGTACTGCCATAAGTCGAATAGGCAAACTCCAAGCCATCTGAAGGCGTCGCATTTGTGACCGAACCGTCATAATTGTTAAATGGATGCGACCACGAGGTTAACGCTTGAAAACCTGCCCACGTGTTGGTTTGCGAAGCGAACAATGGGGACGCGAAACTTGTTACAGGTTTGCCATTAATCGGATTCTGACCGGGAGCAGGGCGGCTGGCAGAAAGATTTTCCATCCAGAAACCGACACGTGGATAATTCGTGCCATTAAATTCCGAAAGAATTTTCGATCGCAGTTCCTCCCACAAGGACGGAGCAGCAATAGCATCGGCCACCGGCCAAAAGCCAATCTGGATAAATTTCGAGGGAAAGTTCGTGGAAACAATTCGGAGGTTACTTACCACCGCGTTGGTGAAATTTGCTCTCGTGTAATTGGTCATGTCGCGCAACGAAGTCGCCTGCGGATCCCGAATGGCCAGCATCGCACCGGCAACCCCAAAATTGACGGTGTTCAGGACGGGATGATTTTTAAATTTAACGCCATCAATCTCATGTTCCGCCAACGCTCTGACAAAAATGGATAAACGTTGTTGAAGAAAGCTATCCCATGGTACCGCCCGAGGGTGATTCACTCGGGGGTCACTGTCGAACCACGTAGCGACGCCGGGGGTTTGGGCGACCCACGGTGGATCGACCGTCAACGCCCAAAGCGACATCTTTTGTCCCAAGGCTTCCAGCTTCCGAACGTTCCAATCGATAATGGTGAAATCGAATTGGCCTTGTTGTGTCTCCATATCTTCCCATGACGCCCTGAGCACATAACCGCTCACAAATGGAATGTTGCGAATATTGGCATCGCGCATACCAACCCCGTTGATGTTCGTAGTGCTGGCAGCGCTATCTAAAACGAAAATGCCTCGCGGGCGACCCACAGCGAAATTTGTATTATCAAGCGAAGGTGCGTTGGTGGTGGAGTTGGTAACAACGGTCACGTTAAAAACAGCGGTGTCCGTCAATTGCCCGTCAAAAGCACTAATGGAAATTGTGACGGTTCCGCTTATGCCGTTTGTGGGCGTCAACGAGAGTAAACGATTAGTGGTGGTTCCCGAAACAATAACGTTATTTGTCTGGAGCAAAGAGGGCAGGGTAGTTCCAATTTGAAAGCGGACGTTTGCAGCACTCGTTTCTGCATCGCCGGCGGTAAAATTAATTCCATTTACTCCTGCAGCGTCGATTGTTTGGTTCGCAATATTGGAAATGCTCGGCCTGGTGTTCGTATTGATATTCAAAATCCCGTGCTGGGTAAACCACTCACGAATCAAGTTGAACACGGCATTTGTGGTCAGAGGATCGCTTTCGATATTGTGATTGATATTTTCAAAAACCAAACGTTTGTTAGCGATTCCATTGCTTTTAAGGACACTCTGCAGGTTAGCGGATTGAATTGGAAACACCGTTGTATCCACGCTTCCATGTAACATCAAAAATGGAACGGTAATTGCCTGCACCTCCTGGACTGCCGGTGAGGCCGGTTGGGTGTCAGATGTGCCGGATGTTCCCCCGGCGGTGATGGCTGCTGTATGCAGACCATTCGTGGCTGCTCCAGCGAAACCACATGTTACCCAGGCTCCTTTGCTATGTCCGTACGCAGCGACTCGTGTCATATCCACGTTCGTAAGGCTTCCGAGAATCGTAATGCAGGCACGCGCTCGTCGTTCATTTTCCGGGCTCCAGCCATCGGTCCCGAGAGCATAAGTGGTATTCGTGTGAGTGTAGTTAGGGGCAATACAAACAAAGCCCCAGGATTTCATGATATTGGCTTTGGCCAGGCCAAAGGTATTTGCCGCGCCACTCTGTCCGTGACTGATGAGAACTGCGGGATATGGAGGCGTTCCAAATGTAGGCTGAATTAAAATACCGGAAATAATTTCACCGCCGTCGCCGGGATCGTAGGTCCAGTTTTGTCCGTTTTGCGTGAAACCTGTGAGTGCTTGGCCGGAGACACTTCCCAATACAAGAAAACACCAGACGAGAAGAGGTGTTATGATTCTCCGAGACATACGTCGAGGTTGATGTGCTGTGGCCTTGGTCAGGTTAGCTTTTCCCGGGAGAGTCTCAATCCTTTTTCATTTGGAAGGAACTGTTGTAGACACCTTGGGACGGAACACCTTGTCCCACGGGTTAATACAAGGCCTTATAAAGTCTCGGGCGAAAATACACCACAAGGATCCCGCCGCAGATTGCCGAAACGACATCTGAAACGGCAACTTTGTTTAAAAATACTTGTTCCGGTAGTACATCGTCTTCAGACTTTCATTCTCATTCACAAAGGTCGAATAAGAATCCACTAATTCCGGAAGACGCATGAAGATCCAGGGAGCGGAAAAATGGCCGCCGTTTTTGGTAAAGACAATGTCGTCGGCCACGAAAATCGCTGAATGAACGATGTCGCCATTTGGTTTCGTGAGAAAGACCAGATCTCCATATTTTGGATCGGTAAACATCGGATAGTAATCGGCATCCAATCGTTCTTTTAAAAACTTCAAATCCGAATAGCGATTGTCCGGTGGATCGCGAAAGAAATTGAACGAGGTCCAGTGACAGTTTTCAGGTTGGTTAAAAGAGGGGAACGGGTAGGTATAAAGACGTGCTGCAGGCAATGGCGGCAACAGTAATGCAATATTAATTCGTTCGCCTTGGGGGAGTTTGCCGACCGATTCGAGAAGGGGCTTCAGGTCTTTCGAGGTTCCGCCGCGTCCCCAATAATTGACCAAAGAACTCAGGTCGGATCGAGGATTGACGTGCAAACGCAATAACATAGTCGAACGACGAGAAATGGCTTTTTCCAAGTTCTTCTTCTGGTCAAACGTCGGAAGTGTATCCAGCACGTAAGGAACGTCTGCAAAAAGCAATGTTTTACCGTAGGAGTAACAGAGCTTCCGGACAAGGGAGACTGTTTCGGCGGGAACTTCACTGTCTTTGAAATATTTATCGAATGAGTCCTGCGGAAAAACGTAGGCTTCCCGTTGCCAATTGTTTTCGGGGAATTGCGTCAGGAAGCGGTAAATCTTTTTTCGTGCTTCCGCGTTCAGGGAGAAGATTAATTGCGACGGTGGGGTGATATAAACTCCGCCGGGGGAAGTTTCGAGTTTTGCTTCTGCGATTAGCTTTCTGTCTCCGGCTGAAAGTTCCGGAATGGCGGAAAAATAATTCGACAATTTCTCAGCAGTGAAACCCGAGAAAAACCAGCGTCGGTCTGCGGTGGCATCCATCTGCGCGGAGAGATAATCATCCGGACACTCGATGAACAAAGGCACGTATTCAACTTCTCCCCAGGGGCCGGGCTTTAGCAATAACTCTGACTTTTCCTGGGCTGAAGAGGATGTCGAAGGTCTGGTAGCTGACCGAATCGTTAGGGGCTCACTTGAATCGCTGGCTGTCCTTGCCCTATGTAAGAAGTAGCCGGCTGCAATCAAATAGGGCACCGACAACACGATGCAAAGGATCAACGCAAGGCTGCGAGGAATTTGAAATTGCAGCGAATTTTCCGAAGGCGGAATGGGAGCGGACTTTTTCTTCTTTTCGGACTCGGTCACAAGTTCACTACTAGAGCATAAAATCTTCCAAATTCAACGACAACCGTGAATTTGGCCGACCCTCATAAATAATCGATTATTTTAATCTCCTTATTATTGATCCAATCGGTCTCGGACAATCTTCGCGAGCTATTGAGGAGTGTAGGGCTTTTGCAGGAAGTTGATTCCTTCCTGAAGGATTGAA
>CBHTTJ010000002.1:0-76064 GCA_966095605.1 uncultured bacterium
GCTGGAACACTGGATGAGGTGCAAAAGAATCCGCGTTCTGTGACCGGCAAATATCTGACGGGCGAACTGACAATTCCTGTTCCAAAAAATCGCATCAAACCGACGCCTGAACGCGGTTGGATCGAAGTCATCGGTGCGAGCGAAAATAACCTGCAGAATGTTGATGCTCGCATTCCTCTGGGAACATTGACGTGCGTTACCGGGGTGAGTGGTTCCGGAAAAAGTACATTGGTAGATGATATTTTGCGGCGCGCCCTTTTTCGGAAGTTTTATCAATCGAAAGATATTCCTGGGGCTCACAAGGCGTTGCGTGGGTGGGAAAGCCTGGAAAAAGTAATTGTCATTGATCAGACCCCGATTGGTAGAACACCGCGCAGCAACCCAGCGACATACACGGGTATTTTCAATTCGATCCGCGATTTGTTTGCCAAACTGCCCGCCGCGAAGGTGCGTGGTTACGATGCAGGACGGTTTAGCTTCAACGTGAAAGGTGGACGTTGCGAGAAATGCCAGGGCGACGGTGTCATTAAAATCGAGATGCATTTTCTTCCGCCGGTCTATGTCACTTGCGAAGCTTGCAATGGCCGGCGATATAATCGCGAGACGCTCGAAATATCCTACAAGGGGATGAACATCGCCGATGTGCTCGACATGACGGTCGACGAAGCGGTGACGTTCTTCCGGGCTGTCCCGCAAATCTGTGATCCCGCCGCGACATTGGCGGAAGTTGGATTGGGCTACATTCGCCTTGGACAACAAGCAACGACGCTCAGCGGTGGCGAAGCACAGCGCGTGAAGCTGGCTTCGGAACTCAGTCGTAAATCAACCGGACGAACTCTGTATATTCTGGACGAACCCACGACGGGATTACATTTCCATGACGTCGCAAAGTTACTCGAAGTTCTTTTTAAATTACGCGCGGCGGGAAATACGTTGCTGATTATCGAACATAACCTGGACGTGATAAAGACGGCTGATTGGCTGTTGGATCTGGGGCCGGAAGGCGGAACAGGTGGGGGACGCATCATTGCCGAAGGTTCGCCGGAGGATGTGGCGCAAAATCCTCAAAGTTACACCGGTCAATTTTTGAGTCGAATTCTGAAGCCACGCGTTTGATACTGGGGCCGTTTAATGCGTTTATTGCGCCAGTTTATTTTAGCCCTAACGGTGTTCGCAGCGTCGATCTCGTTTGCTGCGACACGTGAAGAGGTTAATACCTTTAAAAATGCGACCAAAGTTTTCGCGGATCATATCTTCTATCTCGCTGAAAAGGATTTTCTAACCTTTGCGGAAAAATTTCCCGCGTCCGAGCGCCGCAGTGAAGCGATTCTTTACGTGGCGAAGGCGCGTTACTACCAGACGAACTATTCCGGCACGATCGAGATTCTTAATCGGGAACTTTCCCAGGCTGGGTCGTTTGCCGACCAATATCACTTTTGGATTGGGGAAGGTTATTTTGCCAGTGGCAACTTTGAAGCTGCTGCACGGAGTTATCGTGAGTTGCTGGGCGGAATCCAAAAATCGACGCTTCGGCTTGAAGCCTCGTATAACGAAGCATTGTCTTATTCGAAGTTGCAGAACTGGTCGCGTGTCGTTGATCTCCTGGGCAAAAACGATGGGGATTTTCAGGCGGCTGCGAAAGCACAGCCCGAAAGCCAATTTGCACTAAACGGGAACCTCCTCCTCGCAGAGGCCCTTGCGGCAAAGGATCAATATGCTGAAGCCGATCGAGTGTTGCTCGCGCTAAAAAGCCAGCCCTTGAGCCCGCTGGATAGGTGGCGTCGTGAATTTCTTGCCACCAAAATTCTCCTCGCGCAAAGCCGCCTCGATGGCGCCATTCATGCCAGTACGAATTTGTTGCACATGGCGTCGGGTGTGAGCGATCGAAACATCCTTGGCGAAAGCACCGCCTTGCAGGCAGAAATTTTCGAAAGGTTAAATCGGTTGCCCGAGGCCATCGAGACATATCAGAAAAACATGGCGGAGAGTTTTCCCACGGCGGTCCGACGCAAGGCTTTATTTAAGACGGTGGAACTGACGCTCCGTCAGGGCAAGCGCGCGGACGCGGTCAAACGTTTGCAGACGTTCATCGAAGAAAACCCGAGCGATACCGCTGTTGACGTCGCTCTCCTGAGCCTTGGTGAGTTGCAGTTGAAGCAAGCCTTTGATCTTTCTGAGAACGCGACGAATACAACCAGTGCCCTGGTGCAACAAACAAACCTGATTCAACAAGCCCTGACCAACTTTGCCACGGTTGCGACTAATTTCCCTCAAAGCGAATTCTCCGGGAAGGTGTTGCTGGATATTGGCTGGTGTCAGTGGGCGCAGGGGCAAATCGACGAGGCGGAAAAAACTTTTGCGGATGCGGCGAAGGCCTTGCCTGTTTCAGAAGATAAGGCCGTGGCAATATTCAAGCGCGCGGATTGCCAGTTCAAACGAGAGGACTACACCAACGCTGCTGCGAACTACGACATTGTGGTGGAAAATTATGGTCAATTGGAGCGGGTGAAAGACGTTCTGGTAGATCAGGCGCTCTATCAACTTGTCCGCGCTGGAATCTCTCTTGGTAATCAAACCATGGCCGAGGAGGCCGCTACGAAAATTCTGAATCTATATCCTAATAGTTTCTTTTCTGATCGTAGCCTGTTGCTCCTCGGGCAGGGACTGAATAGACAAGGCAAGCCGTCCGATGCCCGAAAAGCGTTTGGTGATTTGATTCATCGCTTTCCCAATTCATCGCTTCGGCCTCAGGCCGAGTTGGCCATCGCCCGGACGTTCGTTCAGGAGAAACAGTGGAGGAAAGCCATTGCTCAGTTCGAAAAATGGGAGCAGGCACATCCCGAACACCCAATGATTGCGGATGCGCAGGTTTCGCGCGCGCTCGCGTTTGCGCAAACGGGTGCAGAAACGAATGCGCTCGCATTGTTGACAAATGTCGTGGCGCAATTTCCGTCGAACAGCCTTGCTGCACGGGCGGAAAGTTGGATCGGCGATTATTATTTCAATGCGGAAGAATATCCAAAAGCCGAAGCTCACTATCAGGAAGTCCTCAAACACAATCCATCGCTGGATCTATACTATCAGGCGTTTTTGATGGCCGGTCGCGCGGCGTATGAACGACAGGGATATGACGAAGCCCGAAAAAATTATTTCGAACCGTTAATCAACGACACCAATACGCCTCCCGATGTTCTGGCGGAAACGTTCTTTGCCCTTGGCGACACTATTTACAAACAATTTCTGCAAAGCACAAATAAGTCGGAGGACTTGTTGGGGTACGCCTTTTCGGCGTTGAATCACTCCGTAAATATTTCCACCAACTCACCGCTCGCCGCGCGGGCTTGGGGACGCATCGGCGACTTTCATCTGGAATGGGGAATGATGAAGACAAATGAAATCGAATTTGCCGCAGCGGAGGAGGCCTATACAAAGGCAGTGGCAGTGCCGTTGGCGGATGTTGCCTGCCGGAACCAGGCCCAGGTCGGGCTCGGAAAGATTCTTGAAAAACGTGGTGAATTGGTTCCCGCTCTGGTGCGCTATCGCGCCGTTTTGGATGCGGACGACAGTGATCCATTCTGGGTAAAGGAAGCGGGATTGGCCGCGGCGAGGATTCTCGAACTGCGCGAAGAATGGGATTCTGCGAGTCGCGTTTATGAACGGGTGGCGAGAATCCTCCCGTCGCTAGGCCAGGTGCTGGAAAAGAAGATTGCTTCGGCCCGTGCGCATCTCGAGACCGCACGCAAGTAAGCGCGTTTGACACCTGTTTCAGCCTCCGTTAATTTTCCGATAGCAAATGAATACTGCCACCGAAAACGCTGTCGTGAGTCTCACCGAATCCGCTGCCAAAGAAGTCCAGTCAATGCTGGCGAAGGAGAAGGACGCCACCAATAGAGGTTTGCGCGTTTATGTTGAAAGTGGCGGTTGCTCGGGACTGCAATACGGCATGGTCTTCGACGAAAAGCGTCCAGACGACATCATTGCTACGTTTTTTGGCGTATCGGTTCTCGTGGATCCTTTTAGTGCGAATTACGTTAAAGGTTCCATCGTTGATTTTTCGGATGCGCTTACCGGTGGTGGTTTCAAAATCACCAATCCAAACGCTCGCCAGAGCTGCGGTTGCGGCAAATCTTTCGAAGCTTAAGGGCTTTGCGAGAGAACTTCCTGCGCTTTTTTAAGCTGCGTTTCATTCCCGATCAGGAGCAACTGATCGCCGGCCTGTATTTCTTCATCGGGATCCGGATTGATAATCGTAGTGCCGCTGCGATCAATGCCCACAATGCTCGCGCCGGTTTTTGTTCTCAGCTCCAGTTCTCGAATCAGTCGTTTTTTTCCGGGAGAATTTTCAGTAATCGCGATGGTCTGCAATTTCGCCTGCTTTAGAAAGCCTGGAAGTGGATGAACGGGCTCGAGGTGTGCATCTTTCGGCTTCTCGGCGAGTGTCTCCCGTAATGCTACCTGGGCTTTGGAATAAACCTTGATGAACGAGCGCCAGAGCAGGGCGGTGACGGCCACAATAACGCAGAGCAGAAAGAGCAAAAGTTTCCCGGAAGGTAACAACGGCGTACTGAACAAAAGCAGGAAGAGTCCAAGGACAACAGCGCCTGCAAGAGGAACGGTCGTGGAAATAATGTTTTTGATTTCTGCCACATCGTCGGAAGCTTTGAGGCTCTTGACCCGCAAATCCGCCAGCAACATTCCCAGCGCCTGCAATTTGCGATAAGTGGCGATGAGCAAGGGCAGGGAAGCGATGACGGCCATAAACCACAAGAGGGCATCCAAACCAATTTTGCCTTTTGGGAATTCAGCCAGCCAGCCCGGCGGCTGATTGGAGAGAAAGACCGCAACAATAAAGATGCCGGCGATCAACGTGACATTCAGTACCATTTGCAAGGTCCACTTTCGGATGAACTGGCGGGCAGGACTCTTCGGCTGTTCTTCAACCTTGCGACTGATCCAAACGGTATAAACTTCCAGTGACGTTGCCACCCCGCGGGGGGCAACACGCGTCAGCCAGTTCACGACGCTATCGGAACTTTTGATGAGATACGGCGTCAACAACGTTGTAATCACCGAGACAGTTACTGCAATCGGATAAAGAAAGTCGCTGGTCACTTTCAGGCTCAGGCCCAGCGACGCGATGATGAAGGAGAATTCCCCAATCTGCGCTAAACCCATTCCGACTCGCAACGAAGTGCGAGTATCGTTTCCGGAGATAAATGTTCCCAGGGCGCAGGTAAAAACTTTTCCGACGACGACGGCGATCGTGATCAGAGCAATGGGGAGCGCATATTGCACAAGAAGCTTGGGCTCAATCAGCATGCCGATGGAGACGAAGAAAATGGCGCTGAACATGTCGCGTAATGGCTCCGTAAGATGCTCCACTTTGCCAATTTCACGCGCTTCCGCCACCACTGCGCCAATGATGAAAGCTCCGAGGGCGACACTGTATTGCAACTTCACGGCGAGCAGAGACATGCCGAAACACAAGCCAAGCACTGTGATCAGGAGCATTTCGTTGCTTTTGAAGCGAGCGACGTATCCGAGCAGTCGTGGAACGAACAGGAGCCCGAGCACGAGTGCGACCACGAGAAAGATGCCAAGGCGTCCAAGAGTCCCAGTGATCTGCCCTACATGCAGTGAGCCGGTCATCGCGATCCCGGAGAGAAGAGCGATCAAAGCAATCGCGAGAATATCTTCCACGATAAGAATGCCGAAAATGAGTTCCGAAAATCGCTCCTTGGTTTTTCCCAATTCAGCCAGGGCTTTCACAATGATGGTGGTCGAAGAAATGGAAAGCATGGCGCCCAGGAAAATACTGTCCATCGTCGACCAGCCGAACCAACGTCCGATCTGATAGCCAATTCCCAGCATCAGTAGGATTTCCAGCGCGGCGGCAATGAACGCAGTCAGTCCGACCTTTTTTAGTTTTCGCAAACTGAACTCAAGCCCGAGCGAAAACATCAGGAAAATCAAACCGAGTTCCGACAACGTCTTGATCGTCTCTTCATCGCTGACCAGCAGCGCGGGCGGCGTATGCGGACCAATGATGACACCGGCGAGGATGTAGCCCAGGACGACCGGTTGTTTGAAGCGATGGAAAATGATGGTCACCAGTCCGGCGACGATCATCACCACTGCGAGGTCCTGTAAAAAGGCGTGTCCGTGCATGCTGTGAAGAAAATTGCCAAGGGATTGGCATTTGCCAAGGGCGTAGCGAAAGAATTTCTGTTCGAGTTGTCGTTGCTGGCAATTTCCTCGTGGCTTTGCTATTTGAACTCCACGCCGCATGAAAATGTTTGTCTTTGCGCTGATCCCTTTCCTGTTCCTTGCCACCCTTTCGGCTGCCGACTGGCCGCAATTCCTTGGACCCAATCGCGATGGCATTTCCTCGGAAAAGGGATTGTTGGATAAGTTTCCTGAAAACGCCCCGAAGCTCGTTTGGGAAAAACAAATCGGCACCGGTTACAGCGCGCCTTCGGTGCGCGATGGAAAGCTCGTTCTTTTCCATCGCGTTGGTGACGAAGAAGTCGTCGAGTGCATCGACGCCACGGCCAGCAAACCAATTTGGCGTTACGCCTACGCGAGCAAGTTCCAGGATCCGTACGGGTACAATAACGGTCCGCGTTGCACGCCACTCCTCACGGAGAAATTCTGCTACACCTTCGGCGCGGAAGGGATGCTGACATGCCTGGACTTTCCCACCGGTAAACTTATCTGGCAACGCAACACGGCGCGCGAATGGGAAATTCCCGAAGCGTTCTTCGGCGTCGGCAGCACGCCGGTGCTGGAAGGTGATTTCTTGATTGTGATGATCGGCGGACAACCAAACGCTGGCGTCGTAGGTCTCGATGCAAAAACGGGAAAGACGGTCTGGGAAAGCGTTGGTGAAAAAAATTGGACGGGCAAACCGATGCTCGGCTGGACGGATTCGTATCAACAACGCGCACCCGGCGAAAAGTTTACGCTCGCGCGAAAGGCTGAAGAGGAAATGAAAGTGGCGTGGAAAGCATACGAGAAACAGGCGAGTTATGCGACGCCGGTCCTCGCGACGGTCCAGGGAAAGCGTCGATTGTTTTGTCTGATGCGACAGGGATTGGTGATGCTTGACCCAAAAACCGGCGCCGTGGACGACAGTTTCTGGTACCGCGCGCGGGTCGAAGAATCGGTGAACGCAGCGAACCCGGTGGTGATCGGCGACAAAGTGCTGATCTCCAGTTCGTATTATCGCACTGGTTCGGTTCTCCTGAAGATCACTCCGCAGATGAAGTTTGAGGAATTATGGCGAAGCCTCGTCTTGGAGATTCATTTCACCACGCCGATTTATCACGACGGATATCTCTACGCTTTCAGCGGACGCAACGAACCGGACGCGCGTTTTCGTTGCGTGGAATTTGAGACCGGCAAGCTGATGTGGGATCGCGACGAGCATTGGCCTCCGCACAGCACGCCTCAACCGAATGTTTATGGACGCGGTTCCGCGATTCTGGCTGATGGTAAATTAATCGTGCTGGGCGAGGGCGGATTGCTCGGATTGTTCAAGGTCAACGCGAAGACTCCCGAGGAATTATCACGATGGCAGGTTCCGCAGTTGCATTATCCGACGTGGGCCGCGCCGGTCCTGGCGAATAAGAAATTGTATCTGCGCAGCGAGGACCGTTTGGTTTGTTTGGAGATGGGGAGATAGGTTGCGCTCAATCAAGAAGAGGACTGGACAAGAGGCTTTGGATCGGAAAAATTAAAAATGTTATGAGTCCAACCAACATTCAGGATGCCATTAAGCATGCCAAGCCGTTCACCATTAAAATGGATAACGGCGAGAAGATTGTGATTAAACATCCCGATTTCATCCTCCTTACGCCTAACAAGCGTACTGCTTTGGTTGTTCATGACGACAATCATTTTGAAATCATCGACATTGACCATGTCAGTTCTATCACTACGAAAATTCGTTGATCACGCGTTTTGTTGAAGGAACTCCGTTTGCGTCTAAACGCAAACGGAGTTTTGTTTGGTAAAAAATTCCTCGTTATGTTGATGCTCCGCGAAAAACCGCCGGCCGATTGGCTTCCAAAGGTCTTGTCCAATCTGCCCGCAGTTTTGATCGACCACGCCCACCTCGAACGCAAGGCAGCGACGACGGCTTTGAATCTCGAAAAGTATCGCGACCTTTTCCCAAAGGTACAGGAGCTGAATGCCATCGCCATTGAAGAACTGCAGCATTTCGATCTGGTGCTGAACCTATTGAAAAAACGCGGCATTCCTTTTGGCCAACCTTTTCCGAGTCCGTGGATCACTGGGCTCATGCGTTCCATTCGCAATGGGCAACGTCACCAGGTGATCGATCATCTGATCTGTTGCGCGTTGATCGAGGGTCGCAGCTGCGAAAAGTTCCAAATTCTCGCCAACGAACTCAAAACCATCGATCCGGAACTCGCTACATTTTACGCCAGCCTCGTCGAGTCCGAAGGAAACCACTACGCGACGTATTTAATTATGTCGCGGGAGATTGATTTGGAAGAAACGGATCGTCGTCTCGATTACTACCTCGATTTGGACGCTGAATTAATGCGCCAGCCGAATCCGCTCCCGATGCTTCATTAAAAGAAGTTTCACCGGGTAACTTTACGCTGCTTTTAAGGACCAAAAGTCCCTCTCGATCTCTGAGGCCGGCGAAGGTTACGGCATCTTTGCCAATTTCGCACGGAAGCAGGCGATTCGTGAACCAAAAGACACCAATCCGAGCAGAAACGAACGATTCGTGAACCAAAAAACACCAATCCGGGCAGAAACGAACGATTCGTGAACCAAAAGACACCAATCCGGGCAGAAACGAACGATTCGTGAACCAAAAGACACCGATCCGGGCAGAAACGAACGATTCGTGAACCAAAAGACACTAATCCGGGCAGAAACGAACGATTCGTGAACCAAAAGACACCAATCCGAGCAGAAACGGACGATTCGTGAACCAAAAGACATCAATCCGAACAAAAACGAACGATTCGTGAATGAAAAAACACCGATTTGTTCGGGAAGGGATAATTTCGGAAGAAAAATCTCTGAAATGTTCTCAGCGGATGAAAATTTAAGCGAAGAAGCGGCGAGTTGACGTCCGACAGATTTATTTTGGAGCCAATTTACAGACTTGCGCAGAAAAAACTCTTCTTTGAAGATCGAAATCATGTTCGACGGCAAAACTACGGCGGAAACGACGACCAAAACACAGTCCTGGGATCTCAATCTGATTTTTTCAGTTCTCGCAGACCCTGTTCGACGCGGGATTATCACTTCATTGGCACGCAAAGGACCTCAGACGGCCCTGGACTTCGCACCGGTGGTGACGAATCGTCGGCAGTTAATCGTTCCATTGAATCGAATCGTCAAAAATCTTGGGACGCTTCGCGATGCAGGGTTGGTCATCGTCACTCCTCATCCCACCGATGGACGGAAGCAAGTATATGGTCTGAATCCCAACATTGTTGTGACCAAAACAGAAACGACTTGCGGTCTGGAGTTCGGTACTTGGTTCGTACGATTTGCCACGAACGAGGTAGTCAAGCGGTGATGTTCGCTGGGCGTACCTCATTCTTCCGATCATGTTTTCCGACCGGCCCCGAATTTTAATTCTCATTACGCGTTGGGTGATCGGCGTTGTTACGCCAATGATTGCGCTCGGCCAGACGAATGTGCCGCTGCCGGCGTATCACGTTTATATGGGGAATACACATGCACACACGACTTACTCGTGGTCGCATGGAGATCACTTTGAAAAGGAGAAGGGACAAAACGGCGGCGATGCCGAGGGCAAATCAGAAAAATTAGCCATTTCGACTAACGGCGTTCAATCGGCGCCGAAAGGAAAAATCGTTCGCAAGGATTGGCAGAAACACCAGGGCTCTCCGGCGAAGCACTACGCTTTAGCGAAAGAAAATGGATACGACTTTTACGTCACAAGTGATCATTCCCAGGAAGTGGCGTTTAGCCCGACGAGTGCAACCAACGTCGCCTGGACGGCGACAAAGCAAGAAGCTACCCAGGCGACAGACAAGGATTTCGTTGCCCTGGCGGGATATGAACATTCCGAGAACAACGGACCAGCAGGCAAGGGGCATTTGAATATTATCAATAGCTCGGAATATCTGAATGCGATGAGTCCGGGCGTTGACATTCCTGCCCTGTATCGATGGCTGAAAACAGTGAAACCAAATGGAGTCGGTCCGGTGGTCGCTACGTTTAATCATCCGAGTCCGCGGCAGTACGACGATTGGGGAAATCGCGACGCGGAAATTACCGACATCATCACCATGTTCGAAGTGATCAACTCCAACACTAGCCTACATGCAGGAGCATTCGTGACGGCGTTGGACAAAGGATGGAAGGTTTCGCCAGTTTGCGGGAACGATAACCATGGATTCTGGGGTATCATCAATCACACTTCGCGCACGGCCGTGTTGGCGACGAATCTGAGCAAGGCGTCAATACTCGACGCCATGAAGCATCGCCGCACCTACGCCACGTTGGACCGGAACCTCGATTGTCGTTATAGCGTGAACGGGGCGATCATGGGTTCCACGCTAAAACCGACGGATGATTTTCAATTCGAAATTGTCATCAGTGATCCGGACACCAAAGAGCCCAGGGATAAGATCACAAAGATTGAGATCGTTAAGGACGGTGGAGGTCTCGTGAAGAGGTTTGAACCTTTGCCCGCTCACACGATCGTCTGGAAGCCGCTCATTCACGACACGACCAACAAATATTTCTTCGTGAGAGTCTGGAGCGCAGGCGGTGCCGATGCGGCGAAGGCCAGGCCGAACGATCCCGTCGCATGGCTGGCTCCAGTTTGGACAGGACGCCAGGCTGAGTGACGTTGGCGGTCTCGCATCAACCTTGCTCGCACATCTTCAAGAACTCCGCTTCGTCGATTACCTTGACCCCGAGCGCTTGGGCTTTTTCCAGTTTTGAACCGGCTTCGGCGCCAGCGAGGACATAATCGGTATTCTTGCTGACGCTGCTGGAAACGTGACCGCCCAGCGCTTGAATTTTTGCCCCAGCTTCGTCGCGACCCATCGAGGGCAATGTTCCCGTGAGGACGAAGGTTTTGCCGGCGAACGGTTGAGGACCGTTATTTTTCGCCGTGGACTTCTCGCCTTTCGGGTGAATGCCAAGCTGTTTCAAGCGGGCGAGAACAGCTTTGCCGGATGCGGAAGCAAAATAATCGAGGACACTCTTGGCGACGACAGGGCCGACCTCGGTGACGATGCCTTCCTCTTTTTCGTTTTTGCGTTTGGAAGGCTTGGCAAATCCCGCCGCGATGAGGCGTTCGGCTGCTTGTTCGGCGTCAGTCTTCTGTTTTTTCTCGCGGGCTTCATGATACGCGACGACATCTGCAAGTAATGACGAGACGGCAACCTCGTTAAGATCATCGTGAAATTTGGCGATGTCGGCGGCGGTTGTTTTGCCGACCTCAGGAATCGCCAGCGCAAAAAGCCAGCGGGAAAGGGGAAACGTTTTGGCGCGCTCAATCGCTTGAATGGCCTTGGTTGCATTCTTCTCTCCAAAAATGCGCGGGGCGTCCGAGGTGCCGAGATTCAATGTGGCCAGTTGTTCGACTTTCAGATCGAACAGGTCGAGAGGGCTGCGAATCAACCCGCGTTCAACAACTTTATCTGCCACCACACCGCCAATACTTTCGATGTCGAGGGCAGTCCGGGCGGCGAAGTATTCAATGTGCCGCGTGACCTGGGCGGGGCAGGCGATGTTTTCACAGCGCCAGACCACAAATTCCGGATCACGACTAATTGAACCGCCACAGACAGGGCACTTGCCATGAACGTGCTGGAAGAAATCAAAAGGTTTGGCCTCTGCAGGCCGCTTCGATTCCACCACGCTGATGACGGCAGGAATCACTTCGCCAGCCTTTTCAATCACGACGGTGTCGCCGATGCGAATGTCTTTGCGCTTGATTTCATCTTCGTTATGCAATGTCGCGCGCGCAATCGTGCTTCCCGCGAGAAAAACAGGTTCAAGTTCGGCCACAGGTGTAAGGGCACCGGTGCGCCCGACTTGAATAGTGATGTCACGCAACTTCGTTTGCGCCTGTTCCGCGGCGTATTTATAAGCCATCGCCCATCGTGGCGCCTTGGCGGTGTAACCAACTTTTTCGCGCAACGGAAAATTGTTGAGCTTAATGACCGCGCCATCGGTTTCGTATTTGAAGTCACGACGCACCTTGTCGAGTTCGTCAATGGCGGCGAGAAGTTCTTCGATGGAATGACAAACGCGAAACCACTCTGGCGTTTTGAATCCAAGAGCGGAAAGCAACCCCAGCCATTCTTCATGCGTTTTCGGGAGGTCTTCGCCCTCGACCCGGCCAACCCCATAAAAGATTGCATCCAGGGGACGTTGGGCGACAAGACGCGGATCCAGTTGTTTTAATGAACCGGCGGCCGCATTACGGGCGTTGGCAAAAATTTCTTCACCTTCAGCGGTGCGTTGTTCGTTTAGTTTTTTAAAACCAGCGCGCGTCATGAAGACTTCTCCGCGAACTTCGAGCAGGGTGGGGGAATTGTCGGTTGCCGCGGCGAAAAGATCATTCGACTGCTTCTTCTTCAATTCATGAAACTTCAAAGGAACCGAGCGAATTGTTTTTAGATTGCTGGTGATGTCGTCGCCCGTGGTGCCATCGCCGCGCGTGGCGGCGACGGTAAGCGCGCCGTCTTCGTAGCGAAGATTCATCGCAACGCCGTCAATTTTTGGTTCGACACTCCATTCCAATTTTTCTCCTGGGACAATTTTCTGTACGCGCGTCACAAAGTCCCGCACCTCCTGTTGGGAATAGGTGTTGTCGAGACTCATCATCGGCATGAGATGACGGACCTGGTTAAAATGTTTCAGGGGTGCTCCGCCGACGCGCTGGGTGGGGGAATCGGAGGTGACAAGTTCCGGGAATTGTTTTTCAAGATCCACCAGTTCGCGGTAAAGCCGATCGTAATCGGGATCGCTGATCGTCGGCCTCGCGAGCACGTAATAAGAGTGATCGTGCTGTCGAATCTGTGCTGAAAGCTGTTTGTGTCTTGCTTGAGCGTCCGCGCGTGTCATCGAAAGAAATAGAAGCATTAACAGCGAGGGAGAAAAAGTAGAAATGGGAGAAGAACCGTGTCTGCATCGTGGCTGAAAGTCTTCCTATGCGCGGCTTTTCGTTTTACCCTGTGGCCGCTTGAAAACGTTACATCGCTTTCCCTCGATTGCTCTCTCGGCGGTTTTATTCCTCGCCTTTGCCGGAACGTTGTCCGCAAAGAAATTGAATCTACCGCTGCGGTCAGCGGACGCGCTCAGTGGAAGTGCTTTTGCAAAAAGGGTCAGCGCACTGCCCTTGAAAGAACGGGAGGAAGCGGTGTGGAAGGAAGCGATGGCAGGGAACGTGCCGGAATTTCTGCGTGAGCTCGTTCCCGTTACCGTGAGCGAAACAACGGAAGGACGTGCGAACACCATTGTCTATTATGTAACACCCGATTACCTGGCAATTGGCGCAAATGATGATTATTTCCCGATGCCTTTAACCCCCTTCACCGCCCAAAAAATTGCAGATCAACTTGGCTGTTCGCTGCCGACGCCGAAGATGGTGAATCAGATTTACAGCAATGCCCTCGTGAAACTGACCCCCAGCCCAATGACGCCGGGAGCGGCCATGGTGACGATGCCTGCATTTATCGAACATAATGAAACAGTGAGAAAACAACGTGCAGAAACACTGGCAAAGTTTCCGCTCGGTTCGCTGACTGCGGGGCATAAGAAAGACGTGGTGATTTCCAATAAACTCCTGGCGGGAGTTGGTAAAGTCGCGATCTATGGCTGGCACAAGCCGGATGGTTTGCCAATCCAGCCTGTCTATACCGGACACACCGCAGCGTGGGCTGATTATAGTCACGGGATTCGATTGGTGGACAGCGAGGTGAAAGTGAATGGAAAGACCAGCACACTGGAAAAGGTCTTGGGCGATGCCGCCTTCGCGAGTTTGTTGAGCAACGAAGGACCGATGAAGCAGCCGCGTTACGTGTTGACAGAGTTTCCCGAGGAGAAAGGGAAGATCCCAGTGAAAGCGGGCACGAACGCCGTTGCGATCGCAAGCAAAGGCAGCTTCCCTAATGAAACGGTGAAGGAAATGAAATTTGAGCCCGAAGTGAGAATTCAGATCAATGCGCCGGCGACGTTAGATCCAAAGAAGAAGCTCCTGCTGATTTTCTTTACGTTACCAAATGGAAACACCATTGAGCAAAGCGTCGGCAAAGAACTAAAAGCTGGGGACGATTGGCACTTCAACATTCAACATATTGGTGCTCAGACGCGTTTTCTCCGGGAGAAACTTCCCGACCAGAATATTGTCGTCGCTTATCTCGAAAGCGGACTGAAGAGTTGGCCAGCGTGGCGCAAGAAACATGGTGATGCGGATTTGCCTAAAGTTATCGAGTTGGTGAAGAGTCAGTTCAAAGGTTTCGAAACCAGCATTGTCCTGAGCGGACATAGTGGTGGTGGAAGCTTTATTTTTGGGTATCTCAATACACAGGAGAAAATTCCGGCTGAAATCGAGCGCATTGCTTTTCTTGATTCCAATTACGCCTACGATAGCGCGCTACATCACGCAAAGTTCACAGCCTGGTTAAAAGCTTCGGATCGACATGCCCTCCAGATTCTTGCTTATCATGATGATATTGCGCTGCTCGATGGCAAAACATTTGTCAGCGCTGCCGGCGGAACGTGGGGGAAAAGTCATGCGATGCTTGCGGACTTTGAAAAGGATTTTTCCCTCGAGAAAAAGGTGGCCGGCAATTTGGAAAAGGACTCAGCACTCAACGGCCGCTTGCAATTCCTCCTGTTGGAAAATCCGGAGAAGAAGATTTTTCACACGGTGCAGGTGGAAAAGAATGGATTCATTCAGGTCATGCTTGCCGCAACCCCGCTGGAAGAAAAAGATTACCAATATTTTGGGGAGCGAGCGTACTGGAAATTCATCGGCAAAGAGTGAACTCTTATCCGAAAACCATTCGGCAGATAATCACGGAGGATATGACACCGATCGAATCGGCGATCAACCCGGCGGCGATGGCGTGACGAGTGCGCCGAACTGCAACTGAGCCAAAGTAAACGGAGATCACGTAGAATGTCGTCTCCGTGCTTCCGAAGATCGTCGCTGCCATGCGGGAGATGATATTGTCTGGTCCGTAATTCTTCACGATTTCCGTCAACACACCCATCGAACCGCTACCGCTGAGAGGGCGCATGATCCAAAGAGGGACCAGCTCCGGCGGGAAATGAACCAGCGTAAGAACTGGGCGAAGGGTTTCCGTAATCAAGCTGATACCGCCCGCGCTTTTGAACATCCCAATGGCGACCAAAATCGTCACAAGGAATGGAATGATGCGAATAGCTGTATTAAAACCTTCTTTTGCGCCTTCCACAAATTCCTCGTAGACCTTGATTTTACGCAACGCAGAATAAAGCGGAAAAAACGAGATGAGGAATGGAATGGCGAGCAACGAGATGGCATTGACGAAACGAACCACGCCATTCTGCACATGTTGTTCGTCAGTGACTGGAAGACCAAGCATCTCCGGAACAGCCATTTTTACCAAAAAATAGGCGAAGCAGAGTCCAAACAACATCAGGACCGCATAACCAAATGGAGATAACGGCGGCACGACAACCTGCTGTGGGAGCGGTGTATCAGAAGCTGCAGAAGAATTTGTGCCGGTGGATGTCGCGTCGCCGGTTGTTTGCTGCAAACGAAACATCGGCAGTCTTTCCAGAAACTTAACGGCGGTGATTCCAGCGATATTCGAGCAGATCGTTGCCAGAAAGGCCGTGCCGATGATTGCGGTCGGTTGCTTGGAACCAGCCGATGCGAGAATTGCGACCGCAGTGATCGGAAGCAATTGAACGGAAGCGGTGTTAATTGCCAGGAAGGTGCACATCGCATTCGTGGCAGTGCCCGGATGACGATTCAAACTTTCGAGATCTTTCATGGCACGAAGGCCAAGAGGAGTCGCGGCATTGCTTAATCCCAGCATGTTCGCGGCTATATTCAAAATCATCGATCCCATGGCGGGGTGTTCTGCAGGAACATCAGGAAAGAGCCAGCGCATGATCGGACGCAATGCGCGCGCCAACAACTGAACGAGGCCAGATTTTTCGGCCAGCCGCATGACCCCGAGCCAAAGCGTCATGATGCCAATGAGGCCGATGGCCAACTCAACCGCGACCTTGGCTCCGCTGACGGCACCGTCCGTCAATTCCTTCATGTGGCCACCCATGCCGCCGATAATCACGGCAAACAGAATGAGTCCGAGCCAGATATAGTTGAGCATTTGCGCTTGGCTATAAACTATTCAGCCAAAACTCGGCGAGAAAATTCTGGAAGAAAAAGCGTTACGGGACAATCACCCGAAGCTTCTGTTCACGAACAAAAAGTTTCGCGGGAAGATGCCCGACATTTTCTCCCTCCAAGTGCAATGCGACGGCAGGGGAGGGGCTGTTTAGCGAAATTGTTTTTCCCCGGAGATATTTGGCGCCGCCGAGCCCGTGTAATTTGTTCAACATCAGACCAGCGCCGCACTTGGCCAAGGCGATGAGATTCGCGCGAGGGAAAACAGAAACTTCCAACAAACCATCCTGCAAATCAGCCTTGGGGAAAAACTTCAGTTTCCCGCCATAGAAACGTCCATTGCCAATCAGCACCAGTTGTCCGGCGACGGTTTCCGCTCCGTTGCTGACAGTGATGTCTGGCATCTTTTCGCAGATTGCTTTGAACCCGGCAAATACGTAGGCAAGTCCGCCAACCTTTTTCTTCAGTTCCCAATTCACCAGTTCGATCGCGCGGGAATCGAGTCCTGCCCCGGCCATCTGCGCAAAGTAACGGTGCGTGGTTTTGTTTTCGCTGACAAACTCGGCGACGGGGAGGTCAATGGAAAGTTCCGTGCCTTGTTTGATCAAGGCCCAACCCTCGGCAATGTTTCCTGGAAGAGAAAGTTCCTTGGCGAAAACATTGATTGTCCCGAGAGGCAAGACGGCAAGCGCCGATTTCTTGAAACCATTGGGTTCATCACCGATACCATTCAACACTTCATTGACTGTTCCATCTCCCCCCGCTGCAACGACGATCTCAAATCCGTCTCTCACTGCTTCCGCTGCGAGGGGGCGTGCGGAACCCGGGGCATAGGTAGGTTTCAGTGTGCATTGGCCGGAAATCTTCTCCAGCTGTTGGCGGAAGGCTGTTGCCTTCTCGCCTCGAGCTTTGGGATTGAAGATAACACAGATCGACATCGATTCGAAGATGCTTCAACCGCGAATGAGTGCAACAAAAAAGCCAGAAGCTGGTGGCTTCTGGCCTGGTGAGATTAAATTAGATTATTTGGGAGCCACAACGTTCCATTCGAGGTTAGGTCCGAGTAGTGAAACGACGCGGCCGCGAACCAGACCTTTCAAGTACCAGGCCGTAAGAGCACCGGTCTTTTTATTGCGGAACAGCAAATCCATCGAGCCGTCATGGTCGAAATCGTTGTTTCCAACCAGAACGAGATTCGCTGAATAGGTGGCGTTGGAGAGAGATGCGGAGCGCCAATATTGGCCGTTAGCGTGCATCAACCAAATACGCAACGAGCCGTTCGGGTGTTGGAAGATGATATCCGGCCAGCCATCGTGATTGAGATCAGCGATGGAAGCGACGCGCCAACCTGGAGGAGGAACGTAGCCATCGCGCACTTTATGATCTGTAGTAAAAGATTCAGATGAGTAAACCACAAACAAGCTGCCGTCGGGTGCTTGATAAAGGAAATCTGGATAACCATCGTTATCAAAATCAGAAAGACCCACCAATTTTGAAGTGTTATCGGGAGGTTGAAATTCCGCCAGTGACAACTCCTGCACGAAGCTTGTGTCAAAAGCGTCATTGGTGATTGTTTCACTGATGAAATTGGTATTATTAATCAGCCAAACTTTCACATTACCGGTTTCAGTATTTTGCCAGAACCAGTCCAGCATGCCATCCTGGTTAAAATCTCGTTCTCCGACGATGCGCCACGTGGGATCGACGGTATTCCCAGTAGCGCTGTAGAGGGAATCAAGGTATATGCCCTTGACCTGATTGGAGAGTTGGATCAATCCGCGGATGGAATTGGTCATGAACCAGACCCCAAGGCGCCCGTCATCATTCTGGTAAAGGATTTCTGCGTCGCCGTCCCGGTTCAGGTCAACCCGATTTTCTGTCCGGAAAAAGGTTCCTTTTTGGCGGCCGATCACCACAGCAGGGACGTTGGTTGAATCGAACATCACGTTGGTGAAGGTTCCTGCGAGCGGGGCGAGATTCGTAAACACGATATTTCCGACATGCCCTGAATCGTCGAGATTCCACCAGGAAACAACGGTTGGGAAAGAGTTCGTCGTGACATCGCGAATGATTTGCATGTTGCCGCGAATTGGCACGAGTAAACCAAAGTTCTGATCCTCCAGATCTGGTTTCGAAAAAATCGAAAAAGTCCCGCTGTGGGTCAGTTCTCCTGTTCCCTTTTGGATCTTAAACGTGATGACAGTGCCATTAATGAACGGCATTGCAGGAGTTAAGTCAGGGCGTTCGGGGACGGTTACGGCTTTCGTCGAAAACGGTTCGGAAATTAAAGCCAGGGATAGACATGCCCATGCCAGTAGGATTTTTCTCATATCGGGTGAAACATTAGTCGGATCAACACGTTAACCGCAATATATTTCAGGTGGGTAGACGCTTTTTTGCCCCGTGCCGACTAACTGGGGAAGGGCGTCGCCCGAATGCGAATCGCAAGTTTCTTGCCAAATAGGGTAAAATAAGCGGTTGCAATCTGAACACGTTGTGTTACAAAACACGGCCCCGTTTTAACGGGATTAACGAAAAGATCGATTTTTCAGGCTTATGTCACAACATCCTAGTCTCCGAGCCGCCAGCACGACAGGCGGTAAACGCAATGTGCTCAAGCGCTTTGAGCGTGTTGAACTTCTCAAGAAACGCGGCCAATGGAAAGAAGGCGACCGCGTTGTCGGCCTTCGCAAGACGAAGCCCGCGGAATAATCATTAGTGCCTTTACGAGTTGATGCGCGGTGGCAAACACCGCGCATTTTCTCTTTTTGGCCAACTACGCACGCATGTTGCGTCTGCAAAAGTTTTTGGCTGATGCCGGGATAGCTTCGCGCCGCGCCAGTGAACAAATCATCACGGAGGGGCGCGTTTCTGTTAACGGGAAAACCGTTACTACCCTCGGGACGAAGATTGATCCGCTGCATGACCGCGTCCTCGTCGATGGACGCCCCATCAAGGCAAAGCGCAAATTATATATCGCGCTCAACAAGCCCCCCCGTTTCATCTGCACCAGGGCCGTGGACGACGATCGCCCGAAAATCGGCGAACTGCTTCCTGCGGAGTGGAGTAATTTATTTTCCGTGGGACGTCTTGATTATGCCAGTGAAGGGTTGATCTTCCTCACCAATGATGGCGACTTTTCGCTGAAACTCACGCATCCGCGTTATGGAATTTCCAAGACGTATCTGGTGACGGTGGAGGGAAAAGTGGAACCCGAGGTGCTACAGAAATTTTTAGAAGGTGTCCGTGACGAGGGGGAACTCTTGCGGGCGCAAAAAGCAAAAATCCTTTCGGCGACCAAGGCTCAAAGCGTCGTTGAGATGGAGTTGACTGAAGGCAAGAACCGCGAAGTGCGTCGGTTGTTTGAATCGCAGAATTTTACGGTTAAAAAATTGCAACGAACCAGAATAGGTAAAATAAAGCTCGGGGAGTTGCCGCTTGGAAAATGGCGAGCGTTGACAGAACCCGAGATTAAATCTCTACTTCCCGAAATATGAAAAAGACTTTCCGATTTTGCTCCGCCGCCACGCTCGCGCTTTCCTTGATGGTCGCGGCGCGCGCACAGCAGAATCCTGCCCCGGCTCCTGTTCCGGAGGCACCTGCTCCGGCCGCTCCTGCTACCGCTGCTCCAGCACCAGCCGTCGAGCCAGCCGCTGCCACGAATTCTGTTGCAAAACCCGTTTCGAAGAAAAAAACAGGGGCAAAGACCGCGACGAAAAAGAAGACCGCTACCGCCAAGAAGCCCGCGGCAAAAAAGACGGCAACGTCCGCCACTTCGGGTTCGCAAACAAACAAGGCAATTACCCGCATCGAAATTAATCCGCCGGAGACAGCGACCGTGAAGCAGGAAGCTGTCAACGTTCGTGGACGTCCCTCTTTCGTTGGCGAAGTCATTACCAAATTGAAGAAGGGTGAAACGGTTTCGGTGCTCGAGGAAATTACTCTCAACAAACCGAAGAAAGGTGAGCCGGGCAAATGGTTCAAGATCAGTCTTCCGACCAATACGCCGGTGTGGGTTTTTGCCGAATTCATTGATGCGAACAAGACGGTGGTGCCGAAAAAATTAAATCTTCGGGCCGGCCCTGGAGAAAACTTCAGCCCGATCGGCATTATGACGAAGGGTGAAACCATCAAAGATCTCCGAAAGGTAAACGACTGGATTGAGATCGAAGCGCCTTCGACTGCTTTTGCTTTTGTCGCTGCTGAATTCATTGATCGCAAGGGAGCGGCTTCCGCGCCGGAAGTTGCGGTTGCGCCTGCTCCTGCCGCGGAACCTGCCAAACCGGTTGAGACGACACCCGTTGCCGAACCGGAACCAGTCAAACCTGCTGCTGAAGAAACCAAACCAGCCGAACCAACTCCTGTTGCCGTTGCACCGGCTCCAGCCCCGGAACCCGCGCCAGCACCTGCCGCTGCTCCGCAGGAAATCGAAGTCAAACGTGTGGTGAAACGCGAAGGAACGTTGAAGCGCGCTATTAATATTCAGGCGCCAACGGATTATCGACTCGAAGGTTTGGACGGAAAAGAAACCATCAATTACCTCTTTTCTCCGGAAGAACAGAAGATGGACGAAAAGACAAAGAAGATGGTGACGGTTCCAAAGTTTGATCTTAAGCCCTACATCGGCAAACGCGTCATCGTAACCGGTGAAGAAGCCATGGATCGCCGCTGGGCTCTCACTCCGATTTTGACCATCGAAACCATCGAAGTGGAGCAATGACGAATCTTATTGATGGTCGTGCCATTGCCGAACAGATTCACAGCGAAACCGCGCAGCGTGTTGCGGCGCTGAAATCTCGCGGCGTTCAACCCAGTTTAATTTTCGTGCGCGTGGGGGAAGACCCGGCGTCGAAAGTTTACGTCGGGATGAAGGAGAAAACGGCCGCACGCCTTGGAATTCTTTCTGAAACCCGCGTTCTGCCTGAGACCACTTCCGAGGCGGAACTTCTCGAACTCATTCACAAGTTGAACGCTGATTCGCGTGTGCACGGAGTCCTCGTGCAGGCGCCGTTGCCACGTCATATCAGTGAAACAAAAATTTATTCCACGGTCCTCCCGCAGAAAGATGTCGATGGTTTTCATCCCGAAAACGTCGGTAAATTGATGCTCGGCGACAAAACGGGTTTTCTTCCCTGTACGCCTGCGGGTGTGCATGAGTTGCTGATTCGCAGTGGTACGAGAATGGACGGTGCGGAAGTGGTCGTCCTTGGTCGTGGTAATATTGTCGGCAAACCAATGGCCGCTATCCTGATTCAAAAGGACAAGCACGCGAACGCGACGGTGACGGTTTGTCATTCCAAAACCAAAGACATTGCCGCGCATTGTCGTCGTGCCGATATTCTCGTCGCCGCGCTCGGTGCCGCTGAGTTTGTGAAAGCGGACATGGTCAAACCTGGCGCAGTCGTCATCGATGTTGGCGTGAATCGTATTCCGGACGCCACTGCCAAAGGTGGTTCGCGTCTGGTCGGAGACGTCGATTTTGCCGCGGTGCAAAAGGTCGCTGGAAAAATTACCCCGAATCCCGGTGGCGTCGGTCCGATGACCATTGCCATCCTGATGCAGAACACCGTCCGTGCGGCGGAACTGTTGGCAAAGGGTTGATTCTTTTGAATTTTTACGCGGCGTCGCCTGTCCTTCCTGCGCGAACGCTTTATTCATGACTGAGCAGGGCCAAACATCTCAGAAAGCCTGGAATCCGCTGACTTTTCGCGGCCTCGCGCGGTTTGCCTCTTCCAAGTGGCCGCGTCTGTTACTTATCGAATTCGTTTTCAGTCTCGTCGTGTTTGCTTCGGTGATCTGGTTTGTTGGAAAGAATTACGCGCCGGTGATTGTGCAAACCATTCATCAATTGCCCGAAACGGGTCGTTTGGAGAAGGAACAATTACAAGGAATCGAATCCCGCCTGGAGACCGATGGAAGATTTCTCACGCTGGTTGTGGATACCAACAACGTGACGGACACAGGGACGGGTTATCTGCAAGTGGCCTTTGGGCAAACGAATGTTTTTATTTGTTCGGACATCAGTTCGTCCTGGGGATGTCTGGTTTTGGATTATCCGGGCGAGACGATCGATCTCAGCCGTTCCACCGTTCAACCCTGGTGGGGAGCGAGGCAGCCGTTGATCATCATGGCGGTGGGTGCATTTTTTATTGTAGCGATTTTTGTAACGCTTCCCCTGATTGCATTGTGCCTGCTATGGCTGCCTAAATTCCTCGGCTATTTTGCGGATCGGCAATTGAACTTTCAGGAGGCATGGAAACTCGCCATCGCTGGACAATTTCCCGGCTTAATCGTGTTGGCGGCGGCGATTGTTTTGTTTGGAACGCAGGCGATGGATTTATTGGGACTGGGCGTCTTCTACGTCCTGCATATTGTTGTCGACATTGTCTATCTCGTTGCGGCTGTTCCCTTTTTGCCGCGAATCGAAGGGGTTATTACGTCCAATCCCTTTACGATATCCAAAAAGTAAGGGGAAAATAGCGTTCCGGACGTATTTCTGGCTCTTGGAAAATTAAAAGGGGCACACTCCGGACGGATTTCCGACTCTTGGAAAAGGGATTCTGAGCAAGTTTCTCACTGAAAAACGATCCCAAATCCTCTAAAATTCCAAAACTTTTCCAACCAGGTCAGATTTCTTTCTCTGTCTTCCCCTCGCGATAATTTAGCTGCGTTATCGTTAACGCTCTTGGCTAAAACCGTAAAAACCACTTACGTCGATACAGGAACCAGGCAACCAGATAGAGACCAAACATATAGACGATCAATCCCCACAACATCGAAGCCGTTTCTGGAGCGACTACTTTCTGAGATGCTAAAAGGCCAAACGTGTGATCATAAAGGAAGGTCTTTAAAGCTACCTTGCCACCCTCCACCTTGATATCCACGCTCAGCCGTCCCAAAACGCCCGCGAGAATGAAGACAGTGATAGCGTTCATCCCGTAAATCGCGAACGGCTTCGCCCATTTTTGGTAGCCTTTGACGTCGACTAGCCAGTAGTAAATCGCAAAAACGTTCATCGCGAGGCCAGCCATGAGAACGGAATAGGAACTCGTCCAGAGGCGTTTGTTGATCGGCATCCAAAAACTCATCAGGCCCGAAGCAAAAATCAGAACGCTGCCGACGGTGAAGAGCCACGCGGTTTTTTCCGTAGGATTCGTTTTTTCGCAACGCAGAAATTGTCCCGTCAAAATGCCGAACAAAGTTGTCGCAATCGCCGGGATCGTGCTGATCACTCCTTCGGGATCGTAGGTGGTGGAATCTCGAAAGACGTGACCGTTGAAGACCATCATGTCGACGAACTCAGAAAAGTTTCCGTGCAAATCCATAACACCCGTTCCGTAACCGGGAACAGGCACGCACTTCATCAGGACCCAATAAAACGCAAGCAACCCGATGGTCCAGAGAATGAGTCCGCGTAGTTTGGTATTCAGGAAAATTAAACTCGCGAACAGATAACAGACTCCGATCCGTTGCAGCACCCCGGGATAGCGAACGTGTTCGACGAGTTGGTTCATCCAGTAACCAAAACCTTCGTGCCTGGGAGAAAGAAATACGCTGAGAAAATACGTGAGCGAATTCAAAGCGATCCCAATCCCGATGAGAATGAGGGAACGCTTCAAAATGCGCAGCACGAGCGAAGAACGATCTCCGCCTTCGTCCAATTTGCGTCCCAATGAAAACGGAATCGCAACTCCAACAATCCAAAGAAAGAACGGAAAGATCGTGTCCGTAAACGTCCAGCCGTGCCACGGGGCGTGTTCGAGTGGTTCATAGACATGATCCCAGTTGCCGGCGTTGTTCACCAGCATCATCGAGGCAATGGTTGCGCCGCGAAAAACATCCAGCGACATCAGGCGTGTGCTGCTTTTCGTTGGAGCAGGGGAGGCAACCGTAGGTGCGCTCGAACTGGACGTACTCATGTGTGGAAACTAAAAATGCCAAAGCGCACTGGCATTGGCGAGGAATTCCCGCGCGACAGTGGCTCCCCGATGCTTCACCGCTGCCAAAATAGGGTTGAAATCTCCGCGCGAGGCGGCAAATGTCACCGGAAATATGAAATTACCTTTTCTATGTGCGTTGATAGCTACAGCGCTCTTGCTGTCGACCGGTGCGAAGGCCGAAGAAGCCAAAAAAGAAGCTCCCAAGACGGAAACGAAATCCGAAACCAAACCTGATGCGGCAAAGGATGAAAAAAAGTCTGACGCAAAAGCCGAAGACAAAAAGGCCTCCAAAGATGAAGTGGCCGTTATCTCCACCAGCGAAGGCGACATGGTAATTGAATTTTGGCCCGACGTGGCTCCGAATACGGTCGATAATTTCAAGAAACTCGCGAAACAGGGATTTTATGACGGCACCTGTTTCCATCGCGTGATCAAGGGATTCATGATCCAGGGCGGCGATCCGCTGACGAAAGATGCTTCCAAAGAAGCCATGTGGGGCACTGGCGATCCAGGCTACAAAATTAAAGCCGAGTTCAATGATCGTTCCCACAAGCGTGGTGTGATCTCGATGGCCCGTTCGGCGAACCCGGATTCGGCCGGCAGCCAGTTCTTTATTTGCCATGGCAGTCCAACTTTTCTCGATCATCAATACACGACGTTCGGAAAATTGATCAAAGGCGACGACGTCCTGGAAAAGATCGCTACCACTGCGACTCATCCGCCGGATCGCCCGGACAAACGCATGGAAATCAAGAGCGTCAAGATTGTTCCAGCGAGTGACGTTAAATAATTGGCCAGCTTTTAGATTTTAAAAATTATGAGTAACGAAGTTGCAGTCATCAAAACCACGCAGGGCGAAATGGTCCTGGAATTCTGGCCGGACGTTGCGCCAAAGACGGTGGAGAATTTTAAAACCCTCGCGAAAAAAGGATTTTACGATGGCACCTGTTTTCATCGTATCGTCAAAGGTTTCATGATCCAGGGCGGCGATCCGTTGACAAAGGATGCCGGTGCCGAAGGACGCTGGGGCACAGGCGATCCGGGTTACAAAATCAAAGCGGAATTCAACGATCGTTCGCACCAGCGCGGCGTGATCTCCATGGCGCGTTCGGCTCATCCCGATTCTGCCGGTAGTCAATTCTTCGTTTGCCTTGGCAATGCTTCTTTCCTCGATCGCCAGTACACGGCTTTTGGTAAATTGATCAAAGGCGACGATGTGCTCGGCAAGATTGGCGATACAGCCGTGACCATGAGCAACAGCGGCGAGCGCAGCAAGCCGACTACGCGCGTTGGCGTGGAGAGCGTGAAGATTGTGCCCGCTGACTCCGTGAAGTAATTTCTTAATTGAAACGCGAAAACGTGAAGCGTGCATAACGTTTCACGTTTTTCTTTTTTCATGACGAACGCTGAACTTGCGCAGGTCCTCACCGCACTTGGTTGTCCGCCGGAGAAGTCACTTGAAATGGCGGGGCAGTTGGACAAGCGCGCCCGTCAACTCGCGGAACAAAAAGGCCGTTCCTACGAAGAAGCGCTGACGCATCTGCTTAAATTAATGAAAGAAGGCTGGGCGGCGAAGGAGCGCGGTTTGTAACAGGACTATTGTTTTGCCGCTGGTGTTCCCGCAGCCGCTTTTCGTGCGGCATTCAATTGATCCACCACGCTGTTGTAATTGGTGGCGAGTTCGTTGAATTTGCGAATGGATTCGTTGGCTTTTTCCGTCACCGATCGCAGCTGCTTCTCCATTTCCCCCAGACGTTCATCACGCAGCGTCACGGCCTGCTTCCAATTTGTGATGCTGGTTCTCAATTGATCGCGTTCGCTGATAACACGGGTCAAATCCAATTCGCGGTTCTCCGAAGTCTTGCGCGCAGCGAGAAGATTGGAATGTGTTTCCGTGAATTGATCCTTGAACAAAGCCAGATCGCGGGTGAGACCTTGCATCGCCTTTTCCTGCTCGGAAATTTTCTCCTCCTGTTCGATCCGGATTTTCTCGACGCGGTTCAGGTCAAGGTGCAGGCGTCGGTCCCGCTGCCATTGCACGACACATAAACAGGTCAGCAGGACGACACCAATCAGGTTGGCATATTGCAGCGTTCGGTTCATTTGCTGGCGGGGTTTGCTCCGCGAATTTCGAAAGCCACTCTTTGAATGCCGGTTGAACGAACGACATCGAGAACTCGCACGACGGCGCCGTGACGTGCCTCCTGGTCACCGCTGATGAAGACACGGAGTTGATCGTTTGTGCGATGCGCTGCGGTGAGGAATTGTGAAAGCTCGTGCGGCCCAATGACCTTTTTGTCCAGATAGATCATTCCTTCCTTGTCCACAGCGAGATTTACGAAGTCCTTTTTCGTTTCCATGTTCGCCGTGGTGGCGGTGGGAAGATCGACCTTGATGGTTTTCATGTTCACCATGCTGAGACTGACGAGCATGAACGCCGCGAGCAGAAAGAACATGATGTCAATCAGCGGCACGATTTCGATGCGCGCCTCATGACTTTCTGACGGAAGTTTAGAACCTAGTTTTACCGGCATAAGGCCTTGTTGCTGAAATCTAGGAGCTTTTGCGATTACCACTCACGGCCTTGCGGCGTGCGAATTCCTCGAGATCGTGCCCATGATGTTTAGCCGATTGCACGAGCAGTTCGACATGATTGATCGTGTGTTCCAGCTTCGAACGGAAACTCCCGAAGCGACGATTGAAATAGTTGTAGGGAAGCAGGCAGAGAATCGCGATGCCCAAGCCGCAGGCGGTGGCAATCAACGCCTCGGCAATGCCGCCGCTGACCTTGGTCGGGGCGAGTTGGTCGTCGCCGACAAAATTAAACGAATGCATGATGCCGGTAACGGTTCCGAGAAGACCGAGCAATGGAGCGAGGGTAATCAAGGTGCTGAGGATCCATTGCAAACGTTCGCCGCGATCAAGTTCTTCCGAGGCGCGGAGCTGCATGGCGCCAAGCATTGAACTGTGCGCGTGTAATAAACCGTCGTGGACCGTTCGCAGAAACGGATCATTGGTATTCGTCGTGAGACGAACGGCGTGTTCAAAGTCGCCCGAGGAAATGGCATCGAAGGTTTCGTGCAACGTTTCCTTTTGCGTATGCCGTTGCAGGTTCCACCACCAGAGAATGCGTTGGGTCACGACGATAACCGCGGCAAGTAGTGCGACAAGGATCGGCCACATGATAGGCCCGCCTCGGAGGAAGAAATCGACGACAATGTTCGCTAGGATTGGCTGCATAAATCAGTTCTGGAGATTGAAACGAATGTCGACTTCATAAAGCCGCCGTAGTCCGGCCTTGAAATGCCACTGTTCTCGCACCACGCGCAGGGCGGCTTCGTTGAGGAGTCTCCATGGGGAAGGGGAGGCGACCTTAGCGGAGATGACATGACCGTGTTCGCCAACGCTGAATCGGATCGTCACGACTCCTTGCTGGCCTTCACGCAGCGATTGCCGGGGATATTCCGGTGCAGGTTGTTTACCTTCGCCTTCACCGTAGGTGAGCCGTTGAGTTGTCGATGCAGATCCAACGCCGTTTGCTGCTGCAGCCGAGGCGCTTTCCGTGGCTGGCTTGGCATAGCTGGCCTGTTGCACCGCGACTACACGCGTCGGACCTTCGATAGGCAAAGCGAAGGAGACTGCCGATGGTTCTGCGACCGCGATCATCGGCGGCATCTCGAGCGTTACAAATGTGTCGGGCATGGATGGAGGTGTGGCAACGTCCACCGAGGGCTGAGACGAAATTGGCGTGGCCATTGGTTCGGACGTGAGTTCCACATTCAACATTTCGGCTTGAACCGCCGGCGCTTCCGACACGGCACGGGCCGGAAGCGAGTAGGGGAGATAAATGCCCATGACACCGACAGTTAATACCAATAACCACAGGACCAGTGTGCCAACAGAGATTGAGGATGTTTCTGTTTCTTCTTTGACCAGCATGGGACGTTTTGTAACGGGTCTTGGTCGAGACCTCGGCCGCTGTTGGTCCGCGATTTCTGGCGTGGTAATCATTTGGGTAGAGAAATTGTCGTTTCAGTCTGCATCGACAGACTGTCGTCGGAATTACCCGAAGACTTTTTATTCGAGAGAAGGCGGTGAACAGCCAGGGAGATTCCTGTCCAGACCAGGATGGCGGCTCCAAGAGAAGCGAGTGCGGCAATGATTTGTCCGATCATCCCAGCGGCTTCGCCGGTATGCATCCAGCGGGTCCAAAAACGGAGTTTTCGTCCCGCATTGTAGCTGGAGTATGTCTCGTACGAAACAGGTTCGCCTGTCTCGCTATTAAAACTCAATTGTGACCGGAGATCCGGTCGCGCGCCATTTCCGCAATCGATCGTGAATGCCATCGGTTCTTTGCTCGACGTTGGTAAACGCAACGTAATGGTCTTCCATTCCACAACTTTTTCCGTAGCGATCTGCCACATCGCATTGAAGTGTTTCAGGTTGAGTTCGCCCGCTTCCATATTGCTCCGAGTGCGGCCACCTTCTCTGCCTTCCGTGCGTTTCGGTGCTTCATTTCCCGTGACGCGATAAAGAAGATTCGTCGCCCAACCATAGGACATAATCACACCGGTTGGGACGATGATGAGTAGCGGAATGGCGGACCAGATGCCGATCACGTTGTGCCAATTCCAGTCGCGTGCCTTACCGTTCAAGGAGAAGTTCAAGCGCGTGATGGTTCTGATGATGGAACGAGTCCATTGGCGTGGCCACCAAAGATAGAGGCCGGACACGACGAGAAAGAAAAAGACCAGATTACACGCGCCGGTAATCGCTTTGCCAAACGCGCGATGCTCTGTCGAAACAGCCAGCCAACGATGAAGATCGGTGACGAAACTGAAGAAGGCACGTGTTTTTGTTGCGCCAGTTCCCAATCTTTCGCCGGTGTAAGGATTCAGCAACAGGCTTTTCTCCCGGCTAAAGTTAAAGATCACCGGGGCCGCGGAATCGGCCCGCAAGGTGACCATCGACGGCATCATTTGATCGTTTGCTTCGCGCGCTTTAGCAAACAACGCTTCCATCGAAAGGCGGTTGCTGCCAGGAGCGGCAACGATTTGAACATTCTCTGCTTTGGCGACAACCTGTCGTTCAAATGCCAGCAGGACGCCGGTGACGGACATGATCAGGATCACCACGCCCGCGACGGAGCCGGCGATCAGGTGCAGCCAGAAAATGGTTTTGCGGAAAGACATTGTTTTTATACTTCGGCCCACTGACGTAGCAGGTTGTGATACACGCCCGTCAGTTGCACAGCGGTTTGGGAGGCTACCTGGCTTTCGGGTAAATCCCGTCCAAGCCGTTGGGTCGCCAAGTCGAGATCAAAGAGCAACGAACGTTGTGCATCATCGCGGATCATGCTTTGAATCCAAAAGAAGGAGCAAATACGAGCGCCGCGGGTGACGGGACGCACGTGATGTAAACTCGTGGATGGATATAAAACCATGTGACCCGGTGGAAGCTTCACACTTTGCACACCGTAGGTATCTTCGACGCAAAGTTCGCCCCCATCATATTCCTGTGGTCCGGCGAAAAAAAGAGTTGCCGAAAGGTCCGTGCGAATACGATGTGGGGTTCCGGTAACCTGACGAATCGCGTTATCGACGTGTGTGCCGAAAGATTGTCCGCCAGAGTAACGATTAAAGAGCGGAGGGAATACGCGCAATGGCAACGCTGCTGAAAGAAACAATGGATTCTTTGCAAGGGCGGCCAGAATCATCTCACCCAGTTGACGGGCGGCCGGATGGTTTTCCGGAATCTGCATGTTGTCTTTACTCCGCGCGGATTGGTGGCCGGCTGTCACTTTGCCGTCAACCCATTCTGCCTGATCGAGAATTTGCCGGGCCTCCGCAACTTGTTGCGGAGTTAAAACGTCGGGAATGCTTAACAACATAAAATTAAAATTTAATATTGGCCGCGATAACAGCGGAGCGACCAGAACCCGGAACAAAATGTCCGCCACCGACACGGTCGATGTATTGCTCATCGGTCATGTTGTAAACATTCAGCTGAACCGAGAGGTGTTTGTTGACGTTGTAGGTCGCCATGCCATCGAATAACCAGTAGCTCGGGGCCACGCGGGCAGGAGTGCTGGTGTTCAATCGTTCGTCAGTAAATTGAGATCCACACCCGAGCGTTAGCTTCCATGGAAACTCATAAGTAGTCCACAGGTTGAGCGTGTGTTCCGGTGTGTTGGAAAGTTCGCGGCCAACCAGCAGCGGGTTCTTCGACTTGACGATCTCGCTATCCATGTAGGTGTAGCCACCAAACACTTTCCATTCTTTCGTGACGCTTCCAGCAGCGCCGATTTCGAAGCCATCGACGCGTTCTTCGCCATCGAGGACGACGATGTCGAGCGGGTTTGCCGGGTCTTCCGTGCGCGCATTGGATTTCTCGGTGCGGAAAATGGCTGCATTCAGCAACAGCTTTCGATCAAAGAATTCCCATTTTGCTCCCAACTCGTAAGAACGGCTTTCCTCAGGATCGACTGAGAAATTTGCGGCGGAGTTCAAATTCGTGCTTAGCGAAAGCCCCTCCGCCGACGGATTAAAAGAAGTGCCATAAGCGGCATAAATGCTTCCCTTGCTCGTCGGTTTGAAGACGATTCCACCGCGCCAGCTGAGCATGCGATCCGTGCGAGATAAAGGCGCACCATTCGTAAATGCTCCATTCGAGGCAACGGCATCGAAGTCGGTCGAGAACTGATCCCAACGGAGTCCGCCATTCAGCTCGAATTTTTCTCCCAGTTTGATCGTGTCAAAGGCGTAGAGACCTACGCTGGTTGACGTCACATCGTTGCGCGCACCCGTTCGAGCAATGTTCTCAAGATAAGGATCATTCGGGTTGGGATTAAACACCGAAGTGTTGGGGGAATTTGGTCCCTTTGCGAGACGTGTGTATCCGGTTTCCGTTTCGTGAGCGAAATCAACGCCCGTGACGATGGTCTGGTCCACTTTTTCCGAATCCAGCCGGGTGGTGAGATCAAATTGGTTCGCTGCCAATTCATTGATTTGGTCGCGTGATTTCCAATCGCTTCGGCGAATCAATGTTGTGGTTGCGTTGAGAAAACGAGGCGAAGTGACGATGGAATCGCGGGTGGTGCGGCCAAAGCGCGTGACATCGCGAAGGCTGAACATGTCATTGAAATCATGTTTGATTTCAGCGGTCGCGATGTCGGTGTCGATTCGTTCGTAATCGCGTGCTTTCAAGCCATAGAAATTACTGAAATCAACCGGTGGCGCCTGATCCCGATACGCAGCCAATGGGATATTATTGGTCGGCACCCAGGGAAGTCCGTAATCTGGAATGTTGTCCTGACTCAGATGAAAATAGCTCAGCGTGATGCGAGTCGGTGTGCCTAACCCAATAGCCAGCGAAGGAGCGACACCCCAGCGTTCATTGGAAGCAACGTCGCGGCCGGGTGTTTCGGCGTCGTACTGCATCGCATTCAAACGAAACGCCATTCCATCAATCGTCTCGTTCTTAATCGGCTGATTCAGATCGAGCGTGAGACGTTGATATTCATCGCTGCCAAAGCCGATGGACCCGTTATAGGAAGGCTGCAAACCTGGTGTTTTGCTCACCATGTTTACTGATCCGCCGGTCGAACCACGGCCCGCATAAGTGGACGAAGGACCTTTGGTGACTTCAACCTGTTCGAAATTAAATGGATCGCGCGAATAACCGGCAAAATCACGCACGCCGTCGATGAACAAATCGGTGCGCGCATTGAAACCGCGAATCGACAAGTTGTCGCCCGTCGGAACACCGCCTTCGCCAGCCTGAATGCTGATGCCGGGGACATTTTTCAAAACATCACGCAGGGTCGTGGCTCCCTGTTGTTCCATGACCGCTTGCGGCACGACGGTGATCGTCTGAGGAACATCGACCAATGGTTCGGTATATTTCGGCGACGAAACCGATTCCGGTTTATAAGACCGATCCTGCTGACCTGTCACCAGGACGTCCGGTAATTTGGAAGAAGCGTTGGTGCCACTGTTTGAGCCGGGTTGAACCGAGACCGGCTTGTTGGTTTCCGCATGTGCAGCGCCCGCCAACATAATGGCGTTGACGAGGGCGAGGGTCGCTTTATGCGCGCGGGTCCGTTTTTGGAGCCGCAACGATGGCTTTAAGACTTTGTTTGTCGGGACGGTCATTTGGGTCCAGGTTTTTTCTTTAAACGATCGCGCACAAAGGCGCGTAACGTCTCAGAGTCTTCCAGAAGATGAAATGACCCGCTTTCGTTGGGTTGCTATTTTCTGGCGGTAAGTTGCACCACCAAAAACAAGTTTTGGCCGGGATTAGCGATCCGATTGGTAGTTAAGAGGAAATAACCCCGGGCAGCAGCCGTAAGTTTCGTGAAAAGCTGTGCTGAAATGCCCCGGACTCGCGTATCCCACTTCCATAGCAACTTCGGTAACATTCAGCTTGCCTTGCCTCAATAACTCGGCGGCCTTATCCATGCGGATCTGGCGGATGTATTGTGGAATCGTTATCCCCATTTCTTTGGAGAACGTTCGGCTTAGATAAAAATGACTGCAACCGACCTTGCGGCCCAACTCCTCGAGTGACGGCGGTTCGGCCAGGCTGCTCTTTAAAATTTCCGTAACACGATTGACCCGTTCACGCGCGACACGTTGCTGCCGGCTGCAGAACAGCTCTTCTTCGGGTGGCTGAAAGAAAAATTCCACCATCAGGTCGAAGGCCCGGCTCTGATACCAGATGGATTGTGCAGCGAGCATCACGGGAGGAACTCTTAATTGCGAAATTAATTCCTGCTGACGCTGGTTTAATCGCACTGCCGTGGTCGCTCCAGAATTTGTCGTTCCACCGGTGACGACATCCTTCACCAGTGGATGCAAAAATTTCTCGCGGCCCAGTAGTTGTTGGCGCAAGAAGCGGGGAGAGAATTCCACCGTAATAAAGCGATGTTCCTCGTGGGGTAGTCGGACAGCTTCGATGTTGCTGTTCCCTTTACAATAGAACCCGGAGGTCAACGGTTCATATTGGACCTTTTCCTTGCCACAAAGAACGTGACCGCTTCCAGACAGATTCAGGCAGATTTCGACACTACCGGGATGAAAACTTTTAGACCAATCCAGGGGCTTCTCGCTTTTGAAATCGTGCCATTCAAAGCTGAACCCAAGGTCATGAAAGTCGCCGTGCAACTGCGTCCATCCTGCGCCGATGCTCCGCCACGCCGCCACTTCAGAAAAGGAACCCGCCTTCCGATTATCGGATACAGAGTCTTTTCCAAAATTATTTCCTCCAACACGCATATTGCGACGCAGTCTCAATAACTGCGGGAGGGCTCATTTGCAAGAATCTTTAGCTTTCAGGTGTGTCGGGCTGGCTTGCTGGCAAAGTCCTCGTCTGCTTCCGCGATGATCTTTAGATCTAGGATTTTTGAGGTCTTATTCGGAGGCCTGTTTGTAAGCGACGCTGACACTCACAATCATTGAGATAATGTTGAAGATGCCGATGCCGCCAAAAATTAATATTTGAGAAGCGACAAAAGCCAGCAGGGAAATCACCGCTGCGATCACGCCAAGGCTATTATCCGTTCCTCGGAAAAATAACCGCGCTGACAATCCCGTCAGGAATCCCACAAGGATGCCCGTCAGCGGAAACCGAATGCCGGTCAACATGGCGAAAACAAAGAGCACGATGAAAGCAACGCCAGCGCCGACTAGAGCTCCGACAATACCGAGCGGCATGCTGAATTCCGGCCATCCTGAACCGCTGCTCTGCCCGGTCGGCATTGGTGCGGCAGGACGATATGCAGTCGCCGCGGGCTGCGCCGAAACGGCGGGTGGGGCCGCCGGAGCCGCGTGCTGCGCAACCTGCAAGCGAGGTGCTGCTGGCTTAAGCGGAGGCGCCGCAGGGATAGGTGGCGCGGCAGGAATCGCCTGGGCCGCACCCGAGGTCGTGGCGAGTAGCGCCACTTTTTCCTGGAGAATGGAATGAGCGACCGATGATCCATCAGCACTGCAAACAGGGCATCGGACGGGGAAGGGGATAGTTCCGTTTACAGGTTCGACATCGAATTTATATTTTTGTCCACACTGGCAAATGACCTTGATTTCAATTGGCATAATCTGAGCCCGAGGGTTGTTTGGTTGTTGTTCGGGTAGGCGAAAAGGTAACGACAGCTGGAGCCTTGAGAAAGTCTAAATATTGAAGAATTACGTTATCCGTCGCACTTGAATCTGACCGCTGGAGAAGGGGCTTAAAACTTAATCTTCAAAAAACATTTGCGTAGCCAAATGGCTTCATGTAGATATGTAGCTAAATAGCTACACATGAATTTACGACGAGACGTTTTTCAAGCCATAGCCGATCCGACGAGAAGGGCTATTCTCCTGTTGGTGGCTTCGCAGACAATGACCGCGGGAGCCATCGCGGCGAATTTCGATACGGCGAGACCGACAGTTTCCAAACACCTGCAGATACTGACGGAGTGTGAATTGCTGGAACAGGAACAAAACGGCAGGGAAATTTACTATCACTTGAATCCACAGAAGATCAAAGAGATTGCGGACTTCGTTGAACCATTTCGGAAGTTGTGGGACGACCGTTTTAATCAACTGGAGATGATCATGAAGAAACACAAAACAAAAAAATAGATTCACTATGGAACGAAAAACAAAAATCCACGCGGAAGACGGCAAACAGGACCTCGTGATTACACGAGAATTTGATCTGCCAGTTGACTTGCTTTTCAAAGCGCATGCAGACCCTGAGATTGTTGAGCAATGGATGGGAACGAAAGTGGTGAAACTGGAGTGTAAACGGCACGGCGGGTGGCAATTTAAAACATCAGATCCCCAGGGGAACGTAGTGTTTCAAGCCAATGGAGTTATTCACGAATTTGTTCCAGATCGGAAAATCACCCGCACCTTTGAAATCGAGAACGCGCCGTTTGGGGTTCAGCTCGAGTTCCTGGAATTTGAAAAACTGACGGAAGACACGAGCAAGCTCACGATGCAGATCGTCTATCGTTCCGTTGCGCGCAGGGATCAGATGCTGAAGTTGCCCTTCGCGCAGGGCCTGAATATGGCGCACAACCGATTGCAGGACACTCTCAACAAATTGAAATAGACATGAGTAAAAGAAATAAAATCATCTATTGGATTTCCACTGTCTGGCTGGCTCTGGGGATGTTTTCCAGTGGCATTGTTCAGTTAATGCGCATGAAAGCGGAAGGAGCCGTGGCGCCGCCCGGTGTGGAAGGAATTACGCATCTTGGCTATCCTGTCTACTTTCTGACGATTCTGGGTTTCTGGAAACTTTTGGGAATTGTCACGTTGCTCATTCCCAGATTTCCTTTGCTGAAGGAGTGGGCTTATGCGGGCTTTTTCTTTACGATGTCGGGAGCGATCTTTTCACATGTTGCCGTGAACGATTCCATGAGGGAAATATTTCCTTCGGTTCTATTGCTTTGTTTGACGGTAGTATCGTGGTATTTCAGACCACCGGGCAGGAAACTGGTTGTGCCGGCTAATAATTGAAAGAATGAACCCGAAGGTTGATGAATTTATCAAGACGTCGAAAAAGTGGCGGGAGGAATTTTCGCAACTGAGGAGAGACCTTCTTGAGTGTGGACTCACCGAGGAATTAAAGTGGGGCAAACCTTGTTACACGTTTCAGGAAAGCAACGTCGTCATCATGCAGGGATTTAAGGAATATTGTGCGCTTTTGTTTTGCAAAGGCGCGCTGTTGAAAGATCCAAAGAAAATCCTCGTTCAACAAACAGAGAATGTGCAGGCCGCTCGCCAAATAAGATTCACCGGCTTACGAGAAATTGTTGAGCTGGAGGCTGCCGTGAAGGCTTATATCAATGAAGCCGTGGCAGTGGAGAAAGCTGGTTTACGGGTGAGTTATAAAAAGACTTCTGAATTCAAGGTCCCGTCCGAATTTCAAAATAAATTGGATCGGATGCCCGCGTTGAAAAAGGCGTTTGCGGCATTAACACCCGGGCGTCAGCGAGGTTACCTTTTGTATTTTTCGGGTGCGAAACAATCCCAGACCCGCGAGTCGAGGATTGAGAAATACACTCCGCAGATTCTGAAAGGAAAAGGCCTGGATGATTAAGCCGCGGAAAGAGACCATGTTGAATACAAGTTCCGACGGAAAAAGATAAACCATTCGTTTATTCCCATTGTTTAAATATGAAAAGTAACAGCAGCAACAAAAAGGTTTTGTCGGCAGAACAGCGTGAAGAGCTCCTCAAAGTGCTGAAAACACGTTTTGAGAAAAACATGAATCGCCATAAAGGACTTGAGTGGCCCAAAGTGCAGGCGAAGTTGGAAACAGCTCCTGAAAAATTGTGGTCACTCAGCGAGATGGAACGAACGGGTGGTGAACCGGATGTTGTCGGTTATGACAAGAAGAGTGGGGAATACTTTTTCTTCGATTGTTCCGCGGAAAGTCCTTCCGACCGGAGAAGTATATGCTACGACCGCGAAGCTTTGGACTCGCGGAAGGAACATAAACCGGCGGGCAACGCGGTAGATATGGCAACCGCGATGGGCATCGAGTTGTTGACCGAAGAACAATATCGAGAGTTGCAGAAGCTTGGGAATTTCGACACGAAAACGTCGAGTTGGGTGAAGACTCCCGCTGACATTAGAGAACTCGACGGCGCGTTGTTTTGTGACCGCCGCTACAATACGGTTTTCGTGTATCACAACGGTGCTCAATCTTATTACAGCGCGAGAGGATTTCGTGGTTCGTTGAGGGTTTAATGGACTTGGCTTTTGGGAATGCCTGAATAGATCGGTTCCCTCAACCGAGCGGTGGAGGGCCACCGCCGTCCGGAACGTTATCGCGTAATGGGTCGCCTCCAAGCCGCGCGAACGCTGCACTTTGATGCTGAAACCGCCGTCGAGGCATCAACGAACGGCTATCGACGACCGCGTCATCGCCAATGGTATCTACTGCATGAAGCGGCTGACATTTTTCAGCCAATAATTTTCCCAGGTCTCCAGTAATTCAGCGAGGCTTTCAGTGTTGATGGGCTTAACGAGAAAGGATTGCGCGCCGAGTTGGTAGGCTTTTTGCGCGTCCTTGAGATCTTCGGACACGGTCATGACGACTACAGGCATCCAGGGAACTTTTGATTTGGTTCGAATGAATTGGAGGAGCTCGAAGCCGTTGACTCGCGGCATTTTTAAATCAACCAGCATTAGTCCGGGCAGGGGAGACGTCTCGGGATCCGTGAACTTGCCCTTCCGACTGAGGTAGGCAATCGCTTCCTCCCCGTGCGAGAGATGAATCAATCGGTTAGGGACTTTTTGACGTCGAAAAAGATACGCGAGATGCTCCGCGTAGGAGATTTCGTCTTCGACATATAAGATTGGAAACGGGGTGTTGATGCGCATCTTCAACAAAGAGATAGCACGTCTTCCTGACAAGATATTTTATCTGTTTCCCGATGATTTCAGTGCTTCCCTGATCCCCTTAAACGGAGGAACTACCAAAGGGTGTTTATTGTGTCTCCGGTTCCGAAAACACCACAACCACATTATCGGGAATACCTTCATGCGCACCCTGGCGTAGGTGGAGCAAAAATTTACCAGGATGTTATGTTTTTTCCGCGATTGCTTGTGAGGACAATCGTGGTTTTTTCATTGGAGGCAGTATGTCCTCAGACTTTTTATCTCGAAAAAGCCGGTGAGCTTGCGTATTTCTTAAGGTGCATGGGCAACTTCCAAAAGTCCTTCGTTGTGCTGAGTCTAACTGCATTTTTGAACATCGGTTTCGCGGCGGACGCCACCCTCGCCAAAGCCAAAGCTTTGGAAGCGAAGGGGGAATTCAAGAACGCGACGGAATTACTCACCGAAAAATTAAAAGACAAAGACCTCAGCGAGACAGCGCGCCACGATTATGAATGGGAAATCGATTGGATGGGGCGTGTGCAACAGGATTATGGCTGGACGGAAGAGACATTGCGCAAACGACTGAACAGTTCCGTGAAAGGAGTCACGTCTGACGAAATCGATGCCTGGATGAAAGAGGGTCGATTCGACGGAAGGAAAATCGACGGCGAAATGCGTTATACCGTCACGAGCGTTAACAACCTTTTCTGGCGTCGTCCGGATCTCGAACCACGGCGTCAACCGGCCAAGGACAATGCTTCCTATCACCGTGCTCTCCTCGACACGGCGCGCCGAGTCAAGAAAGCAGCCCTGGAACAAAAGAAGCCGTATGTTTATCCAACCCATTTTCAATGCACGATGACCGTGACCGCGGAAAAAAACGCGACTGAAAACGGCGAAATGATTCGTGCGTGGCTGCCTGTGCCGAGGAGTTATCCGTTCCAGACCGACTTTAACTTAACCGGAAGTTCCTCTCCGGTCCGGTATCTTGCCCATGAAGAAAGTCCGATTCGCTCGGTTTATATGGAACAGACGGCCGTCGACGAAAGGCCAACGGAATTCAGGATCAATTATGATTACGTCCGCAATGCGGTGTACTTCGACCTGAAGCCGGAAGAGGTTCGCACCGGAAAATTGAGCGCGGACGTGCTGCCATTTACCAAGGAAGCGCCGCACGTGGTTTTTACGCCGGCGATTCGTGAACTCGCCAACGAAATTGTCGGGAAGGAAAAAAATCCTCTCGTGCAGGCGCGCGGCTTTTACAACTGGATTGCGGAAAACATTAAGTACAGTTACGCCCGCGAATATTCCACGCTCACCAACATCAGTGATTATTGCCTGAGCAACGGTTATGGTGACTGCGGCCAGGAAGGCTTGCTCTTCATTACCCTTTGCCGCTCGAAAGGAATTCCTGCTCGTTGGCAAACAGGTTGGAATCTTTTCCCGACACACAAGGGGATTCATGATTGGACCGAAATTTATCTGGCTCCTTACGGATGGGTCCCGGTTGACCCGTGGGCGGGTATTTATGCTTCACGCTATTGCACGAATTTGTCGGCGGATGAACGCAAGGAGTTGCGCGATTTCTATTTCGGTGGGCTCGATCAGTATCGCATGTCGGCCAATAGCGATCACAACCAGGAATTGCAGCCGCCAAAACATACCTTCCGTTCCGACGACGTCGATTTCCAACGCGGTGAACTGGAGGGATCAAAGAACATTTATTTCGACCGCTACGATTATAAGCTGGAAGTCGAAGAAGTTCCGGCCAGGAAATAATTCCTTCGGGGTGTTCGAATAGGCATTTTAATTTCAAAAACATTCAAGAAACGTTCACGTTCGCGCGTCGAAAAAAGTTATTGGCGGGCAGATCGCCTCGCCCTTACGAATTCGCCATGAACAAAAATTTGCGCCGGGTCCGAACTGTTCTTCTGTCGCTTGCGGCTGTCTGCGTGGCGACCTCTCTTGGAGCGGCGGATGCGAAAAAGGGACCGTCTGGGCTGGTGGCGACGTTTACCAGCGCCGACGGAAAAACCACCGATCTCTGCGTGGTACCGAATCTCGCGCTGTATGTTCAACAAGGAAAAACGCCAAGCCCATTTGTCCCGGAAGGAAAGTTTACGGCCACCTGGGATGGTTTTATTTCTGTCGATCTTCGAGGCGATTACACATTTCAGGCGGAATTGAACGGGCAGTTGAAGATTGAAATCGGCACCAACGTTGTCCTGGAAGCCACCGGGAATGACTCTCTTTCGGCGCCAGGCAAATCAATTCGTTTGAGCAAGGGGACGAATGCTTTCAAGGCAACGTTTACTCCACCGGAAAAGGGGGATGCTTATGTCCGCTTGCGTTGGACTCCGAAAGGAAGCTTTTTGCAACCCGTTCCGCAGGCGGCATTGTCCCATGCGGAAACTCCGGAACTGCAGAATGCTTTGAAGCGACATCTCGGACGCGAATTGTTCGTGGAACATCGCTGTGCCAAATGCCACGTGGGTCCGGACGTCAACGGATCGATTCCCGAACTCGCCATGGACGCGCCCGATCTTGAAAACATTGGTGCGCGCAGAAACTTTGAGTGGTTCATCGGCTGGATTGCGAGTCCAAAAGGCGTTCGTCCGCAAGCTCGGATGCCGCGGCTTTATCATGGTTGGGACAACACCGGGCAAAATGCCCTCGCCATTTCTGCTTATCTTTCGGGTCTCTCCATCGTCGATAAATTCGTTCCAAAGAATTTGGAACCTGCCGACGCGCCAGCCGGGAAAAAACTATTTCAAACCCTGAACTGCAAAGCCTGCCATAACGACCCGGCGGCCAACGAAAACGATCTCGCCAAAATTTCGCTGAAAACAGTCGCGGTAAAGTTTACGCCAAATTCTTTGGTCGATTTTCTAAAGAAACCAGACGGCCATTACGCATGGATCCGTATGCCGACCTACAAATTGAGCGATAAGCAGCGCGATCAGCTGGCGGCGTTTCTCTTCGCGAACTCTGAAAAATTGAAAGGGATTCCGATTCCAACAGACAAAGGCACTCTGGAAAAAGGAAAGGGGCTTGTTCAGACATCAGGCTGTTTGAATTGCCACGCCTTGAATCTTGAAAACAAATTTTCCACCAAGGCACTGGCAGACTTGAAAGATTTCAAGACCGGTTGCCTCGCGGAAAATCCGGATCAGACCAAGGCGCCAATTTTCCAATTTGTCGCTGCGGAACGTGAGGCGTTGCAGGCATTTTTGGAGAGCGATCATTCGTCGTTGGGCCGCCATGTGCCTGCGGAATTCGCCGAACGCCAGACCCGCTTGCTGAATTGTCGTAATTGCCATGAAGGACAGATCGAAGGCATTCCGCACTTTGATTTGTTGGGTGGCAAGTTGAAGCCGGAATGGTCTGCGAAATTTATCAGCGGTGATTTTCCGGAAAAAATGAGGCCATGGCTCGACGCTCAGATGCCGGCGTTTAACAAACGAGCCGAACTTTTGGCCCAGGGACTTTCTGCCCAGAATGGTTTGCCTCCGCAAACGCCGGTCGAAGCTGCGATTGATGAGGAAGCCGCCAAGGTAGGCAACCGCTTAATTTCCGCACCTCCATTTGGTCTATCCTGTATCCAATGTCATTCCGTTGGAACGTTTGCGGCGACACAGGTTTTCGAAGCGCCCGGGGTGAACCTCGCTTTTGCCGGTGAACGGTTGCAGCCGTCTTTCTTCAGACGTTGGTTGCGAAATCCGCCACTGGTTGATCCTTCCACCAAGATGCCGGTTTATTTCGACGAAGAAGGGAAGAGTCCTTTGACGGAGATTTACGACGGCGACGGCCCAAAGCAGATCAACGCGATCTGGCAGTATTTGCGTCTGGGATCGAAAATGCCTGGGCCGGTGCAGGAGAAATAGCCAAGGACTAAAGGGGCGCGAACCGTACTGAATTGTTCTGGCTAAACGGCTCCTGTTGGAAGTTGAGCCTTGGACTCAACTTCTCAATCCTGGGTTTGATTTCTCTCCGGGGATGCGCTCAGGCCACGTCGGCGTCAAATTCGTATTGATCGCCCTCCGCCGCGGTCGCGTCATTTTCTTTGGGGGCACCAGCATGAAAGCGCCAGTTGCGGAGCTTGTGCGTATGAGAGGAGAACTTGTTTTTCTCGTCCTTTTCAGCCACTTCCACCGATACTTCTGGAAAGGATCCCATATTTAGTAATCTGCCGATCGGCAAAAAAGCCCCCCGGCCGTGATCTTTACCCAGGCGGAGGAAACCGCACGCAATCACTTTACCTTCTGTCGTTTTAACAATGGCAGGCGTATCACTGCCACTGGCACAGCAATTACATTTCATACACCTGCATTTTAGCAACGGGTATACCAGTTCAAATCTGCTTCGGATTTCACAACTCACTGGTAATCAATTTGTTTTGCAATTGCGCGAACGTTATTTTCCTTCCTGGCAACAGGAATTCTGTTTGGGGAGGCTTCTCTTTCGCGGAATCGAATTAATAGCCCCGAGAGCGCCTTCTGGAAGAGGATTTGCCGTCGATTCTGAGATCCCGGAGGGCCCAAAATCGTTTTTTCATCTGAAAACTCGTTTTCGAACGTTCCTTTTTTGATTTTTCATCGAAAAACTTATGCAACTACGCTCCTGGATTAGTTTTTCGTTTGAAAAACCGTTTGGAGAGGCCCGCCAAATCATTTTTCATTTGAAAACTTCTGCAGTCGGGCCCCGAAATCAGTTTTTCATCTGAAAAATCATTTTGGGACCGTCCTTTTTCCGTTTTTCATTTGAAAACTTATCCAGCCATCGTTCTGAATAAGTTTTTCATTTGAAAAAGCGTTTCAGGACGCTGCTTGGAGAGCTTTTCATTAAAACATACAGTCTTGGGAACTGGAAGGTCGCTGGTTTTCAAAAGATTGCTTTTTCAACAATGTTTTTGGATATCTTTATCTTTTATAGAGAGTTCTAACCGGATTTTTTTCGCTTTCTTCGTTTTTGAGAAATTCCCCGACGGAAAATAGGGGCGATTTTACCAATATCTGGGCACTCGCCCACCGGCGAGACAGTGACTGTCTCAGTCGGTGACACTTCCTTAGAGGTGTATCGGGAAAACGCCTACAAATCCGAGAAAAAGATCCCGGCATAGTCCCTGCTTAAAAGACTCGTCCGCCATGCCTTTCCAAAATGGGAAACGGAAAGGTTTTGTCCTTCGGACATGTTGGTCAGCAGTTTTGGAAAATAGTCGGGGTTTGTTTCAGGAGAAAAGAAACAAACAGAACTGAGTAAAAACCTATGAAAATCGCTGCAAAAACGACCGCCCTCCTCGCGCTCGCTACCTCGTTGTTTCTTGGATCCAAAATGACCGCCTCTGCGGATGAATTCCGTGGATTGTGGGTCGACGCTTTTGGATCTGGATTCCTGAACTCAAATGAAGTCGCCAATCTCGTGGCGGATTGTAAAAACTATAACTTCAATGCCGTAGTCGTGGAAATGCGGCGTCGTGGTGATGCTTTTTACATTCCCCATGCGCCAAACCAGGATCCGAAGACGACGGCCATCGCCGCTAACTTTGACTCCCTCGGCGAACTCATTCGCCAATGTCACCAGAGTAATCCTCGCATTGAAGTGCATTGCTGGGCTGTCGCGAATCTGATCTGGAGCGGCACGTCGGCTCCGACGCAAGCGGGTCACGTTTACAATACTCACCCGGAATATTTAACGAAGACATCGGGTGGCAATACTTTATTCTCAGAAGGTTACTTCCTGGATCCCGGTCATCCGGACGCCATGCAATGGAACTATAATATGGCGAAAGACATCGTGAGCAATTACGACGTCGACGGTTTTCATTGGGATTATATTCGTTATCCGCAACAAGACGCTGGTTACAACGCCACGGCGATTGCGCGTTATAATGCTGAATTTGGAACCACCGGTATCCCATCCATCAGCAGCTCCCAATTCTCGACCTGGCGCCGCCGCCAAGTCACTGATTTCATTCGTTGGGCAAATGCCGATCTTTTGGAGATTAAACCATCTCTCGTTATCTCCGCAGCCGTTTTTGCGAATCGCACGGACGCTTTCAGTTTCCGCTTCCAGGATTGGTCTGCGTGGAACACGGAAGGTTTGCTGGATGTGTTCATGCCGATGAACTACAGCGCGGATAACGCAACGTTTAATTCACGTGTCGACGACGCCTTTACTCACCAGGGTATCCGTCGTTGTTACATGGGGCAGGGCGCTTACCTGAACACGAAAGAAAACACGCTGACCCAGATGCAATATGTTCGCAATAAGCCGATGTCCGGCAGTTTGGTTTACAGCTATCGCACTTCGAACAGTGGAACCGTTAATCAGGACGCTACGTTCCAATATATTAAGGACAATTTCCAGCCGACATGGCAGCCAACGCCAGCGCTCCCATGGGTCGCAAATCCAACGACGGCGATCATCAAAGGTACTGTGGTCAATCAAAACACCGGTGCTGCACTTTACAATGCAACGGTGAAAATTACCGGCCGCACGCAGCTCACAGAGCCACACGGCAAATATGCTTTTTATGAAGTTCCGGTCGGTTCTTATTCTGTCACGGCGGTTTATGCCGGCGTGACCAGCGCTCCTGTGAGCATCACTGCGACGGCTGGCGCAATTCTTAATGCCAACCTTTCGATCAATCTTCCGCTTGCTCCTGACACTACGGCCCCTGTCATCTCAGCGGTAACGGTCAGCGGTTTGTCTTCCAACTCTGTCACAATCAATTGGACCACGGACGAAGCTTCCGATGGTCGTGTTGAATATGGTTTGACGGCAAACTACGGCAGCACTGCCTTGAATGGTTCAGCCGTCACCAGCCACACGGTCACACTGACTGGATTGGCTCCGATGACTTCTTATAATTATCGCGTGATTTCTCAGGATCCCTCGGGCAATACAGCGACTTCCGGCAACTTCCAGTTCACCACGATGCCTGCGAACTCGGATATCATTATTGATAACCCAGCGGCAACCACGGTCGGCAGCTGGACCACCGCTTCGAGCTCTACAGATCGTTTTGGTGCGGATTACAAATTCAAGAGCAAAGGCACAGGCACGGCGTTCTTGCAATTCACGCCGAACATCCCGGTCAACGGTAACTACCAGGTTTTTGAATGGCACGCCCAAGGCAGCAATCGTCCGACGAACGCTCCGGTCGTTGTGACCTCTGTTGGTGGGACCCAGACGGTGAGCGTGAATCAACAAATTAACGGGGGTAAGTGGGTTTATGTTGGCACCTTCAACTTCCTCGCCGGAACGTCCGGTAATGTAAAAGTCACCGATGGATTTACCGGCCCGACCAACGGTGTGGTGATGGCGGATGCGATTCGTTTCATCTATGTCCCGGACGGCACATCTTCGGAAATCATCGTCGATAATCCGGCGGCTGTGCTCACTGGAACATGGACTTTGGCCAGTTCTTCTACCGATCGTTTCGGTGCGGATTACCGCTTCAAGAGCCGTGCGACGACCACCACCAATTCGGCGACCTTTACACCAGCTTTGAAGGTTCCTGGAACTTATCAGGTTTATGAAATGCATCCAGCTGGCAGCAACCGCGCTCTGAATGCTCCGCATCTCGTGACCTTTGGTGATGGAACGCAAACGCAAACCATCTTTGTTAATCAACAAGTCAGCGGTGGAAAATGGAATCTCCTCGGCACGTTCAACTTCGGCACGAATACGGCCGCGAGCGTGAAGATTAGTGATAACTTTGCGACACCAACGAACGGCGTCGTTATGGCCGATGCGATTCGCTTCGTCTTTGTTGCTCCGACACCGGCTCCATCGGAACCGATCGATGTTTTGGCAACGGCTCTCTCCACCAGCTCGGTTCGTCTCGACTGGACGGACACGTCGGCGAACGAAAGCAGCTTTGTTGTTGCCCGCAGCACAACCGCTGGCGGACCCTACACCGATGTGGCGACGCTCTCCTCGAATGTCGTTTCTTATGTCAATGCAGGTTTAAACGAACAAACCACGTATTATTATGTTGTCCGCGCCACTGGATCGACTGGCACTTCGGAAAACTCTGCTGAAGCCAGTGCTACCACCTTGCAAGCGCCTCCTGCTGCTCCGACCATTCTCTCGGCGTTGCCAACCAGCGCTTCCCAGATCAACCTGAGCTGGGTTGACAATGATGGCAGCTCTGACTTGACGTTTATCGTCGGTCGCAGCTCGAGCCAGAGTGGGCCATTCACTGATATCGCTTTTGTTCCTCCGCAAGTCGTGAACTTCAGTGATACTGGTTTGGAAGCTTCTACCACTTATTACTATCGCGTCCGCGCTCAAAACTCCGGTGGTGATTCTGCGAATTCCAATGTCGCGGGCGCTACCACGTTCCCAGCGGCTCCTGCGGCTCCGATCAATGCGACGGCCGTCGCGATCAGCTCTTCAGCGATCGACTTCAGCTGGGTCTCGACAGCGAGCGATGTGGATTCTTTCATCGTCTCTCGCAGCACCGGACTCGGAACGCTGGTCGATGTCGCAACGCTTCCTGGGAGTGCGTCGGTTTATCACGACACTGGGCTCCTCGCTCATACGATGTATTTCTATGCCGTGCGCGCGGCTAACAGCGGCGGTGCTTCGTCTTCGACCATTGCGAACGCCACCACGCACAACAACGCTCCCACAGCAGGTGCTTCTGCTCCGCAAAATGTTTCTGCCAATAATAATTGCGAAGGTTCGGTCACGTTGGATGGATCCAGCTCAACTGATCCGGATGGTGACAGCCTGAGCTACCTCTGGAGTGGTTCCTTCGGCAATGCGACGGGTGTTTCTCCAACGGTGGTCCTGCCGGTCGGCCAAAACCCGGTCACGCTCACCGTCAATGACGGTCATGGTGGCAGTTCCTCAGTTTCCATTACGATCGTTGTCTCGGATACGACCGCTCCGACGATCACGTTGCTCGGTGCGAATCCATTGCTGGTGCAATGTGCTTCGTTCTTTGCTGATCCAGGTGCCACGGCGATTGATTCCTGCAGCGGCGATCTGACAGCTTCGATCAACGTCTCTTCGGACGTGAATCCGTATGTCGTTGGTGATTACACCGCCACTTACAATGTGGCTGATCAAAGCGGCAATCAGACAACGGTCACCCGTGTCATCCGCGTCATCGACACTCTGCCGCCGGTAGTCAGTCTGGTCGGCGCGAATCCGTTGGTGATTCAGGCGAAGGATCTCTTTGTTGATCCGGGCGTGACTGCTTGCGATATTTGCGATCCAAATCTCACAACGGTTGTTTCCGGCACGGTGGATACGAGTGTTCTGGGTGATTACACCTTGACCTACACCTCCACCGACCCAAGCGGCAACAGCGCCAGCATCAGCCGCACGGTCACGGTGGTTGATACGATTGCTCCAGTTCTCACCCTGAATGGTCATAGCTCAATGACGATCGAATGCCATAGCGCCTACACCGAAGAAGGTGCAACGGCGATCGACGCGTTCGCGGGTGATCTCGGCGCTTCAATCGAAGTTTACGGTTCTGTTGATCCGAATACCCCTGGCATCTACACCGTGACTTATGCTGTGACTGATCCGAGCGGCAACACGGCTGGTGCTGAACGCACGATTTATGTTGTCGACACGACCGCGCCGGCCTTGACCTTGAATGGTGCGAGTTCCATGACGGTTGAAGCGAACAGCAGCTTCGCTGACCCAGGCGCGAGTGCGACCGATGTCTGCGCTGGTGATCTTACCTCTGCGATTGCCGTAACGGGTACGGTCGATACAACTGTGGTTGGCAGCTACACCCTCACATATCAAGTGACGGATGTGAGCGGCAATCAAGCTACCGCTATCCGCACAGTCAACGTGGTTGATACCACTGCTCCGAGCATCACTCTTGATGGTCCAAACTTCATGACGGTGGAATGCCACAGCGCTTTCCGCGCTCCTGGTGCTAAAGCTACAGATAAAGTCTCGGGTGACATCAGTGCTTCGATCGTTGTCACGGGCACGGTGGACGCAAATGTCCCTGGCACTTACACGTTGACCTACACGGCCACAGACGCGAGCGGCAACAGCTCCTCAGCCAGTCGCACGGTTCAAGTTACCGATACCACGGCTCCGGAAATCACCGCGGCCTCTGCTTCGCCAAACGTCCTGACCGCTCCGAACCACACTATGGTTTCAGTGACCCTCTCTGTTTCTGCTACGGATGGTTGCGACTCGGCGATCACGAGCCAGATCCTTTCCGTGAAGTGCAATCAGCCAATCAATGGTCTCGGCGATGGCAACACCTCGCCTGATTGGCAGGTGACTGGTCCGCTTACTTTGGACCTTCGCGCTGAACGCGCCGGAAATCTCGGCGATCGCATCTACACCGTAACCGTTCAAACCGTGGATGCCTCCGGCAACGTCTCCACTAAGAACGTCGCTGTGACAGTGCCGCACGATCAGGCCAAGAAGTAGTTTTTGCAGCCCATGGGAATCAAGAAGGCAGGATGAGTAATCGTCCTGCCTTTTTTCTTTACTAAAACCTGGCCTGGCCCGCGGTGGACAATTGCGGAAGTGACGTGGAACTGTAGCTGCTGTTCTCATTTTATCCTCACTGGGCAACATCACTCGGTAAATCCTTGGAATCAAAAATATGGAAAAAACAAAAATCGGAAATTCAGTTATCTCAACATCCACTCGACTGGCGCTGGCTTTGTCGCTCTCCGTGTTCGCATGGAACGCAAGCGCTGCGATCATCGAAGTTCCTGACGATTATTCGACAATTCAGGGCGCGATCGACGCGGCGAGCAATGGGGATCAGATTCTGGTGGGAGAGGGGATCTATGAGGAAAATGTCAACGTAGACAAATCGATTTCGCTCATCAGCGATCGTGCGCGCATTGATGTGGACAACGCCTACTCCGCGATCACGATTGCTGCGGATGATGTCCTGGTCAGCGGATTCGATATTCGCACCACGGGTTCCTATGCCGTCGAATCCACGGGACAAGGCGGTCTCACCATCGACGCTTGCCAAATTCACGGCGGTGACGTGGTCCTAACATTCTCAAAAGGAACCACGATTACCAATTGCACTTCCGGTGGCGCTTACTTCGGCATTCATACGATGGGCAATGGGTATCTCGGCGGCGATCCTGATGTCATTACACATTGCGTGATCGAAGCAGCCTACGTCGGCATTGATGTCACGGACGCCTCAGTGCCGGTCGTGGTTCGTTCGAACAATGTTATGAATGCCTCCATCGGGATCGACGTAGGCGATAGTTCCGACGTTTCTTTGATCGGTAATTATGTTCGGAATGAAACCTCCGATACCCAGCCATTGCGGTTCTACTCGGAATTTAGCAATTGCGATGTGGCTCTGTCCGGCAACAACGTCTTTGCCGTCGCTGATCCGGCGATTTCTGTCACCGCGATCACCTTAATCAATGAAGGTGAAAGCACTTTGACCGTCGGTGGTCATTTTAATCGCTTCGGCGCTTCCACAGCTGTCACGCTTACTGGTGGTGGCACCTGCTTGACTGATCTCACCAACAACTGGTGGGGCAAAAATAGCGCGCCAACCAGCGACGTCTCTGTCTCGCCCTGGTTGATTATGAGTGTCTCGCCGACATCCGCGACCCAAAGCAGTGGTTCTTTGGCCATAACCTGCAATTGGTTTACCAATTCTGCATCGCAAAATGTTTCTGGGCTCGGTTTGCTGCCGGATTCTCGCGACGGTCTTTATACAGCGGATTCGGCGGGCTATCTCGTTGATCCTCTTTTGGACAACCGCGTTCCAATGGAGATCATCAACGGTAGTTCAACGGTCCTTTACCACCCATCTTCCGGCGCGGGAACAGTCCAGTGTACCCTGGACAATGAATCCATCCCGGTTCTTATCAACCACTAATTGTAAAAGGTGTCGTGTTACAGGAACCCATTTCTCCGAAGTGGGTTCCTTTTTTTGTGAGAAGGGCAGGAGTTCCGGAATTGAAGATGCAGTTGTCGTCGGTATTCGCCGTTCGTTTTCAAGAAGTGCGAGAGGCTCAGGCATACATTCCCTTAATTTTCAAGCCGCGAACATACCCGGCGGCATTTGATACAGACATCCGATGAATAGAATTACCGCAAGAAATCGCCCCGGCCTAAGCGGATCATTGTTACTCTGTCCTTTGCTATTTTGTACAAGAAAAAGCCGGAGCTAACTCCGGCTTTGCAAACATTAACAGTTTCTTATCGCATCAATCGTTCGGCTGGATCAGGAACGATCCGCTAACGTGATTCGGTGCGCTGAGGAAATAACCGCGAGCGCTATTTTGTTTCTGCAACAAAACGCCTTTGACAGGAACCTTGGTGCCGGTTGTTCGGTCAATGAAGCTGCCGGTGATGATTCCGGTGTTCGGATCGATGCTGAGCAAGACATTATCGGATTGACCGGGATCAATGGCGATTGCGTTGTTCACGGTCAGAGTGAAGGTGTTTGTCACAGACCGCGTTAGGTCACCTCCGCTGAAGATCGCGAGACCATTCGTGAGCGAGAGGCCGCGAGTTCCAGGCGTCAATGAGATAGACGAACCCATTGCGACAACGTCGTTGGTAAAGCCTCCTGCATAATACGTAATAGTCGTAGTGCCAGCTTTCTTAATCCAGCTGACATCACCCTCGACGCTGCTCGTTGGTTTGTTGGTCACCGTCAACCAGCCAATCAATGAACCTTTGGTGGCGTAGAGCGGGACGTACAAGGGAATTTGTCCATACTTCGAAATGAATGTATTCTGAGCGATGGCGATTCCATCGGATAAACTGCCTGCAATGGTTACTGCACCATTGGTGTTAACGGAGACAGAGGCATAACCATCGCCGCCTGGACTGGCGCTGCCATCACTATTGCCGGCAAGAGAAACGAGGTATTTACCCGCGCGAGGAGTAACATTCGTCGCACTGTAAATGGCGCGTTCGGCGCCCAGTTCCGCAATCCAATTTGCATTCGACACCGTGCCGAGCAGGTGATCTGTGATGCCATTGGTGGTATCCAAATCGAGGTCGAAGGTTACTGCCGGAGAACCCGTATAAACGAATGTTGATTTGCCAGAAAGGTCGAATTGGCCTTTCAGCGCACGGCTGGTTCCGAGAAGGAAGAATTGCCCGGAGTACGCTCCCGCGGAAGTCAGAACAAGCTTGAAGGATCCTGAGCTTTCGTGATTGACCGCATTGGTTTCAAAAAACAGACCGTTGTAAGTGCCGGCTCGTGGAATAAAAAGATTGGTTACGAAGTTCGCCTGGACGATGACATTCGACAGCATTCGGAACGTCATGATCTTGTTGTTCGTTGTATAAGTTCCAGTCCAGTTGGAGAACAATTGCCCGGTTCCCGCTACGGCAGATATGGAGTAATTGCGGCCAACGTAGAGGGTTTGACCGGCAAGATTTGGCGTCATACTTCCGATCCCATTCGTAATGAGCGTCAACGAGCCAATGACCGGATAGAAGAAGTTGCGAGTCACGGGTTTCGATTCACGACCGATCGAGTTTACGCTCTTGACGATGATCGTGTTCGTGCCAGCGCTGAAGTTAAGCAACGGAGTTACCCAGTTGGTCGTTCCAGACGCCGCAACGAACGCACTGCCATTCCACGAGTAGAAAACCTGCGTGACACTGGTGTGGTCGGAAGCAGTGCCGGTAACATTGGTCAGCCCTGAAATGATCGTAGCCCCGGCGACTGGTTTTAAAATAGTGACATTAGGCACAATGGCGAGCGCCGCGGATGAGCTATCCAATTGAGAAACGGAATTGGAAACGCTCACAGAATAGTTGGCTTCATCCGCATTAACGGCTCCAATCACCGTGAGAGAACTGGATGTCGCACCTGCGATATGTCCGTTATCAATCAACGCCGTTCCATTCTTCTTCCATTGGAAGGCGAGGGGAGCCGTGCCAGCGACGTTTACCGAGAAGACAGCGTTAGAGCCATAGACAACCAGCTGATCTTGGGGTTGTGAGTTAAAGATTGGTCCACTAAGGACGGTGAGAGCTGCCCCGGTGCTGATTTGTTTTCCGGCAAAGTTGCTGACCGTAACCGAGTAGATGCCCGCGTTGGTCAATTTCACATTGTTAATCTGGAGCGTATCCGTGGTGGCACCGCTGATATCGCCACCATCGACAAGAATCGTTGTCCCCTTCTTCCATTGATAACCCGGAGTCGAGCCTGTTACCGCGACACTAAACGTCGCGGTCGTGCCGGCGACGTTGGTCGTGTCTTGTGGCTGTGAAGTGATTGTAATGGCGTCGACAACAGTTAACGTGGCGGCACTGCTCGTCGCTGTGCCTGCGTAGTTTGTCACGACCACGTGGTAATTGCCGATACTGCCTTGAGAGACGCCGGGAATGGAAAGCGTGCCTGCATTTGCGCCTAACACACCGAAGCCATTCGTAAGCGCGATTCCATTTTTAAACCATTGATACGCGAGAGGAGTGGTGCCGCTGCACAGAACCGTAAACGAAGCGGTGGTGCCGCTGACATTGGTTCGGCTCAATGGGTGAGCGGTGACGACGGGTGGAGCGAAAACCTTCAGAGTGGCTGGTTTACTAACGACGCTGCCAACCGCATTGGTGATGAGAACAGTGTAAGCGGCGGAGTCACCCGGCAAAACGCTGCTGAATGAGAGCGTCGCACTGTTCGCGCCCGAGACGTAATAATTGTTCGTAATCGGGATACCGGCTTTCTTCCATTGGTAACCCAGGCCAATTCCGGAAGCAGCAACGGTGAAGCTCGCCGGGGTCCCCGCGATATTGGTGGAATTTGCCGGTTGTCCAGTGATCGCTGGCAGAGCAAGAACCGTCAAGTGAGCGTTGGAACTGCTTACTGCGCCGAGCCCGTTACTGACGACAACGGAGTAATCGCCGTTATTCAAGGAGGTCAGGCTCTTCACGCTCAGTGTTGCCGTGGTGGCTCCAACAATTTGAGTGGAATTCACGAGAGGAGTTCCATCCTTCTTCCATTGATACACCAAAGAAGAGCCGGAAGCTGTTACGGTGAATGTAGCAACCGTATTTGCGCCATTCGTCCGACTCAGCGGTTGAGTAAGAATCGAAACGGGCTGCAAAATAATGAGATTAACTGCGGCGCTCGTCACTTGACCTGCTTCATTCGCAACAATCACCCGATACAATCCTGAATCGGATGGGGTGGAAGATTCGATCGTCAAAATGGAGGTGTTCGCACCGAAGAGGCGTCCGCTGTCGGTGGCGTCGTCGATAAGATCGATGTTACTCTTTTGCCATTGATAGGTGAGATTTGAGCCCGATGCGGTGACTTCGACATAAGACGTAACACCGCTCGCATTTGTCTGTGCTATAGGTGGAATCGTGATAACGGGAGGTGTAATAATATCGACGATTGCATCATCGCTCAACGTCATTCCGGCTCCGTTGGTGACAAGAACAGAATATGCGCCCCCATCAGCCAGGGTTGCTGAAGTGACTGTCAGATTGGTGGAGGTTGCGCCGGTGATGCGCCCGCCGTTCACCAGGTTCGTTCCATCCTTTCTCCATTGATAGGAGAGGGGAGCAGTTCCGGTCGCACTCACAGTCAACACGACATTTGAACCGATTCCCTTGATTTGCCCCAGCGGTTGGATTACGACAGACGGAACGGCCGTGACATGCAAGTGTGCATTGGAGCTGTTCGTCGATCCTGCGCTGTTACTCACAAGCACCGAGTAATCGTCTTCTTCACTCGCGGAAACAGACGCAACGGTCAACGTTGCATTCGTTGTTCCGGAATAAGTCCCGTTGTCGGTCAAAGCGGAGTTGTTCTTTTTCCATTGATACGTCGCGGGCACCTGGCTCGATGCCGCTACAGTGAAAAGAGCTGTGGATCCCGGGTTGTTCGTCACGCTCAGCGGTTGCGATGTGATAACAGGAACAGTTACAACCGTTAAATGGGCGTCACTGCTCGTTTGATTTCCAGCAATATTGGTAAGGACCACAGAGTAATCACCCACATCGAGCAAGCTGACACCGGCAATCGTTAACGTGGTCGTCGTGGCGCCAGAAATTGACCCACCGTTGCTGAGAACGCTTCCATTTTTTCTCCAGCGATAAGTCAAATTTTGTCCGGTTGCTGTTACCGAGAACGTTGCCGTTGTGCCTGCGTTATTAGTCCTTGATCCAGGCTGGCTTGTAATTACCGGTGCGTCGACAACAGTCAGATGAGCCGACAAACTTGTGGCATTACCCGCGGAATTTGTCACGTAAAGCGAATAATCGGCGACATCCGCCTGAGAAACACCGCTCAACGTCAGCGTGGGAGTCAAGGCCCCGGAAACGTTGCCGCCGTTTGAAACACCAACACCATTTTTCTTCCATTGATATCCAATATTGAGGCCAGAAGCCGAACCACTCAAGGTGACCGTGGTGCCTGCAACGACAGTCTGCGCTGTTGGGTTTGTCGTAATCGTCGGTGGATCGATTACAGTTAGATGGGCCGTCGCACTGGTTGCTTGACCGGCGGCATTCGTAACTATGACAGAATAATCGCCGATACTCGATGAGGTAACGTTCGCCAGCACGAGATTAGCCGTCGTGGCGCCAATAACGTTCGCGCTATTCGTCAAAGCAACGCCACCTTTTTTCCATTGGTAATACAGTGGCTCGGTTCCGCTCGCTGTCACCGTGAAGTTGGCGGTATCCCCAGAATTTATTGTTTGTGGACTTGGATCAGTCACGATAGAAGGCGGTATCATTACCGTCAAAGAAGCGGGGCTGCTGTCGACGGATCCGATCGGGTTGCTGACGGTGACTGTATAATCTGCTTCGTCCGAGGACGTGATAGATCCAACCGTCAGATTGGTTGTAGTTGAGCCGGAAATGTTGCCGGCGTCAGAAAGTGTCGCGCCGTTCTTTTTCCATTGATAACTGAGGGGCGCGGTTCCCGAGGCAGACACAGTAAATATGGCATTTTGTCCCTGTGCAACAACCTGGTCCAATGGATGAGAGCTGATCTGTGGAGACGTCTGGACAACGATCGCGGAAGCAACCACGCCGTTTTGTGTGTCTATGGAGACGAATTTGTTTCCATCCGTGTCGACGTGCGCGGCGAAGTTTACATTGCCACTGTTGGTGCCTGAACCAAAGCTTGGGAAATTATAAGTTCCAAGAAGCGTTGGGCTGGCAGGGACGGAAATGTCATACATCTTTAAAATGTGTCCGGAGGTGTTTGTTGTGTTATCGTCGAGCACGCCGGCCATCAGCTGATGGTTTGTATCCACGCCGATCGCCAGAAGGTTGGAATCGAATCCAGCAATCGTCGCATTGACAGTCGCGACACCCGTCCCAGGATTGAACGAATAGTTTGTTGCTGTGGTGGCAGATCGATTCTTGCTGTAAAAGGAATTCCCGGAACCAAAGGCCACCCCTTTGCTCCACGCTCCACCAACAATGGCCGAGGACGGGTTAACTAGAGTTGGCGTGAAATTCGTGCCATTCGTTGTAGTAAAGAGTACAGCATTCGTCGCTGCAGAACCCGAAACAAGAATTTGCGTTCCAGTGCCGCTGCCACGAATCGCAAACGAATCGCCCCAGCGAGCGGTAACACCAGAGTCAGGTGCGCCCGAATAAGCAAGAACGGGTGTGTCGCTATAATTGGCCCATCGATAGATTCGCAAGGGACTGCTGCCGCTGGATGTCGTTAAATTTGCCGCGTAAACGACACCGTTGGACGTAACTCCGACTTTGTTGAGGAAAAATTGGCCACCGGTCACAATATTTGTTGGGGCGTTCAGAACGAGATTAAGATCAGCTCCCGTATCGGCATTGACTGCAACAATGGAGCCGGAGTTTGTTGCGCGGCTAACAATCAAAACGTGATTGCTCACCGTGTTAATGGCGATACCGCGTTCGGTTGTGCCGATGCTCACATAACCACGTGAACCGGCCGTGATACTCCAGAGATTGGAAACGCTAATTATTTGTGTCAGGCCAACGCTTACCGTCAAGGAAGCGTTGCTGCTCGTTACCGAGCCCGCAACGTTCGTAATCACCACTGAATAGTTGCCGGCATCGTTCGTCTCCACCCCATTCTTTGTGTAGAAGCTGTTTGTCGCTCCGGCGATCGTGGTTCCATTTAATCTCCAACGATAACTCAACGGAACGGTTCCAGAAGCGGTCACGTTGAAAGTAACGTTTGCCCCGACAGAAACTGTCTGGTTTTGTGGCTGGCCGGAAATCGATGGGGGAGTGAGAACGGTCAAATTGACTATGTCGCTGGTCACGTTTCCAGCAGTATTGCTGATGATTACAGAATAATTCGCGGCATCCGATGCGCTGACAGAGGCGAGATTGAGCGTTGCGCTGGTGGCACCTGAAACATTTCCGCCGTTGGACAAAACCACCCCGTTTTTCATCCACTTGTATGCTGGGCTCGTACCGGAAGCAACGACGCTGAACGTGGCCAAAGTCCCCGCGGTATTGGTCCGACTGGTGGGCTGTGTTGTTATTACCGGCGGATCAATTACGATCAACGCAGCAGCAGAACTGGAAGCAGTCCCAAAGTTGTTTGTGACCACGACTGAATAATTTGCGGCATCCGCCTGAGAGATAGAACTGATGGTCAAAGAGGCTGTTGTCGCGCCGGAGATATTTCCTCCATTGACCAGGTTTGTTCCGGTTTTCTTCCATTGATAGGAGAGCGGAAGACTGCCTGAGGCCGTCACCGTGAACACAGCATTGCTACCGGCATTGTTGGTCTGGCTGGTTGGGTTTGATGTAATGGATGGAACAGAATTTACAACGAGTGTTGCAGCCGAGCTATTGGTAATGCCAGCGGAGTTTGTAACAGTGACAGAATAGTCTGCGCCATCATTTGAAGTTACCGAGGTCAGGGTGAGAGCGGAAGATGTCGCTCCAGCAATATTTCCTCCGTTGCTCAAAGCAGAACCATTCTTTTTCCATTGATAGCTTAGTGGTGCTGTGCCCGTTGCGGTCACAGAAAAGTTGGCTGTGGTTCCAGCATTGTTGGTTGAGTTTTGCGGCTGCGTGGTGATGGTTGGAGGAAGAATGGTCACAGTCAAAGCTGCGTTTGAACTGGTGATTGTTCCGTAGGCATTGGTGATGACCACAGAGTAATTGCCAGCGTCAGCTGTCTGGACGTTCGTTCGGGTGTAACTGCTGGTGGTTGCTCCCGCGATGTTCGTCGTGTTAAATCTCCATTGGTATCCCAGTGAAGCCGTTCCCGTTGCAGTCACCGAGAAAAGTGCGTTGGTTCCGGCGACGACCGACTGGCTTTGTGGCTGCTGGCTGATTCCTGGAACTGTCCCCCCAATGGCAAACGTTTTCGCGCTGGCCTGGGCGCTGTTCGCAGAAGCCCCAACATAGTTTGTTGAGCGAACCACAAAATAATAAGTCGTATCCGGCGACAGGCCAGTGACGCTGTAGCTGGACGTGTTTGGCGCAACGTCCGCCACATCGGTATAAGGTCCTCCAGAAGTTGTGCTTTGACGGACGGCAAAGCTGCTCTCGTTGCTCGAATTATCCGTCCACGTCAGGTTGATCTGAGATCCGGTGACCGGTGAGGCGGTTAAGCCGCTGGGGGCCGTTGGGGTGGAAGTTGGCTTAACAAAAACCATTTTCAAACCGTCGACCATCGCAATCCCCCCTGGTTCTGGAAAATTATCATAGATCTTGATGTTGCCGTTGGTTCCGGCGGCAAAAGGATATTGGCCCACGAAGCTCCAGTTCCCAGCGTTTGTGGTTTGATTCACATTCACTGAAGCACTTCCGCCGTTGTACGAAATCGTGAAAGGCACCGCCGCCGACGCTTCAGCACGATTCGGATGCCATTGGTAAACTTTATAATCACCGGGAACTTTTACGTTTGGAGTGAATTGAATATAAGACGTACCCGCGCCTTGGCTCTTTGTGAAATAATTTGTTCCGAAGGAGTTAGTGTCGGTTCCGCTGCCATTCCCTGTAAAGGTTGGGGTGGTCGTCGTTGCGGAGAAAGTCTTGACCATGGTCCAAGTTCCGACCCGGGTCGCGTTGGCGTCGTCAATAACGATGTTGTTGACGATATCCGTAAAGGTACCACTTGTGCCAAGGGTAATGTTGGTGAATTGAACAGAACCATGCAAATCGGCGCGCCAGAAATTCACGCCGTTGTAACCACCAGCGGTCACGCAATTCGGATCAGCTTGCGCATAATCAATGAATTCTGTGACGTCCTTGTCCGGATAAGCGATCGTTGTTCCATTGCAGCGACTGCCAACGATCATGTTCCCCGCCGGACCGTAAACATCCTGCACGGGGACGATGGGTTTGATGGCGTCCGACCAGAAGATGGTCTGGCCATTAACATTGCTGCTCGTGCCTGAAATGGAATTTTGCCATGTGCGCCAGTTTACATCCGACCAGTTCATCGCCGCACTCGCAGAACCCTGGATTCCGGACGCTGAGAAGTGATAGACCTGAGGCATGACCGCATCGCACCAATAACCGAACTCCTTATAAGGAAAAGTCGAATGCGATGCGATAATCGGGAAAGGGGCATGGGCAAGGAATTTGGTGGGCCAGTTCGAGCGGACTGTTGACATTAAGGTCCATGCCTGGGCGGCACCGTTCGTAATCCACGTATTGGCAGCTCTCGTTTCCCATTCTGCTTCAGCGTCGTAAACAAACCCGTCAGCACCATTGTTAAAGCAGCTTGTCGCGAGCGCGACTTCGCCAGGAATGTCACTCCCATAAGACCGAGTGTAGCCAAAGACCCATACACCGTTTGCGTGGGCCGTTGTACAAAGGCTCGCCGTGACCTGATGTGGGCTGCCGAAGCTGCAACCCGTATAGTTTGTTGAGCCTGTTCCCACTTTGATCAAAACGTATTTCACCCCGATATTTTTATAATATTGAAAAAGCGTGGCGGTGCTGGTCACGGAGCTGACTGTGCCACCCAGCTTGTTGGTCGCGTCCTTCATGGAATAAATCCACTCGCCCTTACCAAGGTTGGACGGGTCAATTCCTCCGTCCCGGATGACCGCTTTCGCAGGCGTGCCGATTAAAAGAGTGGCGAGGATGCCAAAATAAGAAAGGATACGTGGGCAGGGGAGTTTAGATGGAAACATAGGTTTTAATGGACATTGCGCACACTGCAGACGGAATCGACGTTCTCGGACAAGAGAACATTGGGTCATCGTAACGTGAATCAAATCAATGGAAGTTTTTCAAGTCAAGGCAACGTTTTGTGGGATTTTTCCCGACAATTGTCAGATGTTTATGGGGCGAGGTTTACGAAGCGAAAATCGTCGAGATAAATGACGTGGGGACCGGTGGCAACTGGCACCAAGGCCAAGTGTTCGAGGACGAATTTTCCGGTTGTCGTTTCCAGAGCGCCGTTTCCCGTAAAAGAGCGCACGGGTTCATATGGCAACAGGAACGTCAGGGTTGTCCATTGGCCTGCTCGGACCAATCGACCTTGTGGAGGCGATGTATTTGCGGTGCTCCCGCCAACCCATTCGATTTGGGCGCTTCCGGTTCCTCCATCGCTCCCCACTGGTCCATTCGGGCTGGTTTCGCGAAGCCCAAGGGTCACGTAAAGATTCTGACTGCTATACATCTCAAATTGGACGGCTTGGTTTGATTGAACGATCGGATTGGGAATGAGAGGGGCGTTAAAGGTCGTGAAACGCACCCAGGGATTTGTCGTTCCGATCTTGAATGACCAGCCCGCAACTAGAACCTTCGCACTGTCGTGCCCCGCTGGAAATACGTTTGTGACGTAAGCAAAGTTGGTCGTGGTTAAATCCACGAAGTTCACGGTCGAACCGGAACTGCCTGGACTTAAAAATAAAACCGAAGTGCCGTTTCCGTAGGCTTCAAAATCGGTCAAAAGGAAGTTGGAACTGCTTTGGCTTCGATAATAGCGCCGGGGAAACAGGCCAGCTTCAACGTCCAGGAATGGAAACGGCCCACTCAGCACATTGAGGACAGAAATAGGTTTCCACGTCACAAGATTCGTGGAGGCTTCCAAAAGATAAGAGACATTTGCATCACCGCTGAAAGTCAGGACTGTTTCTCCATTCCCGTTGCGCGAGATGCCAGAAAATTTCGGTGGTTGGGAAATGACCGTCAACGTCGCAGTGGCCGATGCAACGCCCGCAGGGTTGCTGACGTTAATGGTATAGCTTCCGGTATTCGTCGTCTGCACGTTGGTCAGTTGCAGGGAAGAATTCGTTTCGCCGACTAACGCCACATTATTAAATAACCATTGGTAAGAGAGGGGCGCTGAACCGTCAGCGACGACCGCGAAAATTGCATTGGTTCCAGCGTTGAGTTGCAGGTTTTGCGGTGGGGTGGTGATAGACGGGGGTTGCAAACTTTCTCCCAGGTCTTCCACCCGCACGTTATCAAAGACCACGAATGCCTGATTGGATGGACTCGCGACTGAAGCAAAGACATCCATGAAGCCGATCATTATCTTCCCCGACGTGAACGCGGAATTATTTGTGCGTTGAGCGACAATGGTTCCGTCCATCAGCCACGTGATCGTTCCGTTGCTTTGCCGTAACTCCACTTCAACCCAATTTTTACCAGGAGCGCCCGCTGTTTCATGGCGTGCTGCCGGAAACAATGTCTGATAAATTGCCGCAGTGCTGTTCGATTGGCTCAACCCGCTGGCAGCACCCAGCAATTCCGTTTGAGTTCCACCAGGGTTGCCAACAAAACTTCGGTAATCCGTTGAAACACCACCTTCACCGTCGACCGCAAACCACAGACCATCCGTGGAACTTGCACTCGTTGCCGCCCAGTTGACTTGTGTGCCGAGGTGGTTCATCCCGCAGAGAGCATATTCGGTGCTCCCAGTCGATCCGTTGCCCGCTGCATTCCCCGGATAGTTAATCCACATATCAAACTTGAGGGCAAAGTCATTGGAGAAGGTTTTGTCTTTCGGATAAAGATTCATCCCGGCAATCACGCCATTCGTGTCGTTGTTATTGACGGTCAGTCGTACTCCGCGGGTCGTGGTGCTCGTGGAATTCGGCGCGGGGGGAATAAAGTATCCGGCCCCATTGATCATGGTGGCTTCATGGGAATAATCGAAAGCCCAGTCGACCGTATAATCTGACACGCCATTTCCAGCTCCCCAGAACAAGTCCCAACGACTCGAACTGTTCGTTTCGAAGTCGTCCGAAAATAAAATCGGATGAACAGAATCCTTGATCTTCAAAAGCGCCGGAATGCTCGTCGTAGAACCAGCGGTGTTGGAAACCGTTACGGTATAGCTTCCCGCATTCCCGCTTTGGAAGTTGGTGATGGTCAACGTTGAGCCGACCTGTCCGACAAGATTTGTTCCATTGAGTTTCCATTGGTAAGTCATCGGATTTTCACCAACCGCAAAAGCACTGAAAGCGACTTTCGAATTCGTCACAACCGTCTGGCTTGCGGGTTGCGTTGTGATCGAAGGGGGCATCGCCGTTAGCGTATAACGAGGTTTATTAATCACGTTGCCTGCGAACGTCGCATCGTCGCTCAGAAGGCCCGCCAGATTCGTGTCTTTTAGAACATTGGTGATACGCATCGCCTGTCCATCAACCGTGGCGTCCATCTGGACGAGCCGAATGCCATGGCTGTAATCGGCGTATGTTTCTTCGTGTCCGTTATAGACCGGTTGAATGTTCACGCCGTTTAGTTGATGCCAGCCGTAAATCACCACCACATTCGTAATGCTGGTGGAGAAATTCATATATATCTTATTCGCGATGATGACGTCTTTTTTGTCGCCGCCCGTCAGCACTCCCAAGGGATAAGTATTGGTGACCGCAAAGCGTTGTCCCCGCACGGTGGTATTGTGTTCATCGTAATAGGGGATATCGATCATCTCGGGAACAGGCGTTTTCGTGGAGGGTGCCAAATGCACGAGCGCTTGTTTCCAGATGTCATTTACCATTTTTGCAGTTGTTAAACTGCAATCAGCTGAATCCGCTACCCTTTGCGCAAGAAGCGGAGTCATCGGCATTAGGAAATAGTCCTGGTCGCTTCCAATCGCCACGTAGTCGGGGATGACGTAATAGCTCACGGTATGATTCGTTCCGTTAATCGTCGCATTGGTGGAAACTAGCGTCATCGAACGCATCCAACTGGGAATATTTCCTTGCAGGATCTGTCCAAGAATGGCCACCTCACGTGGGCTCAATTGTCGGCTGGAACTCCCAAATGACAGGGGGAGGATCATCTCCTTGAAATCAGCGCCGCCCGGAGCATTGGCGGGGCGTGTTGGAAGGTTCAACGTTTGCGAAAATGCAGTAGCACTGGCAAAAATCGTCAGGACGATCAGCCAAACGGATGGAGTTTGACGAAACACTACATTCTTATACCAAATAGCTATCCATTTCGCTCGTCTAAAATGCGCATGAATCCGAACGATGATTCCAGGTTTTCCCGCCGCAGCCTGCTTAAAGGCATGGCTGGTTTTGGCGCTGCCGCCGCTCTTTCTGGCTGTGCTGTTCCTGTAGCAAAAACGCCCTGGTGCAATCTGATTCTTAAAGAAAACGAGAAAACCGGCACCCGCGATTGGATACTCAGCAACACGCGCACCGAACGGAAATCCAAATATCGTTGTCCCTGGATCGAAGGCTTCTGTTCACACACCAGTATTCGAGCTGGAGAAACGTTGAATATTTTTGTCAGCACGAATCCAAAATCTCCGTTTCGCCTCGATATTTATCGACTCGGTTATTACGTGGGAGCTGGCGGTCGTTTGCTGAAGAGCCTGGGTTCGTTGAAGGGCAAGGTGCAGCCGGATCCAGAAATTGGCCCGAACCGTTTGCGCGAATGTCGCTGGGATCCAAGTGCGTCGATCAAGATTCCCAGGGATTGGTTGAGCGGCGTCTACGTGGGCAAGCTCACAGCGGAACGGGAAAAACTTCAGAGCTACGTGATCTTTATTGTCCGCGACAATCGAAAAGCCGATTTCATTTTCCAATGCAGCGATAACACCTGGCAGGCTTACAATCGCTGGCCCAGTCAGTTTTCGCTCTACGATGATGGGAAGTCGGAATGGTATTGGGGGCCCGGAAGCGACATTTCATTCGATCGTCCTTACGGCAAATATTGTCAGATTCTCGACCAACCTCTTTCCATCGGCTCGGGTGAATTCTTTCTTTGGGAATTCCCTTTTGTTTACTGGCTTGAATCGCACGGTTACGACGCGACCTACATTTCCAATATGGATACGCATTCCGATGGACGAGGATTGCTCCGTGCCAAAGGCTTTATCTCGATCGGACACGACGAATATTGGTCTATCGAAATGTTTAACAACATGAAGGCTGCCATTGTACGAGGGTTAAACGTCGGCTTTTTTTCCGGTAACGCCGTTTGTGGAAGAATCGATCCTCGCCCAAGCTCCCGGAATGTTCCCAACCGCATCTTCTCGCGTATCGACTTCTTTGGACCTGCCGATGAGCGAGAATTCAAGCGGTTCCCGGCCATGGCATCGCTGCCACACAAAAGCCCCAATGCGAATGAGTTGATAGGCGCTCGCAGCATCGCCCCGATTACGGGTGGGGCGGATTGGGTTTGCTCAAAGCCGGATCATTGGATATTCGCGAACACCGGCATGAAGCACGGCGACAGTATTCCCGGTCTCGTCGGCTGGGAATGGCATGGTGATCCTGCGCCTATCCCGGGACTTGAAGTTGTTTCCACATCGAGAACCCAGGACAAACCTGGTCACGCAAATGACGGTGTTTACACGGCAACAGTATATCCCGGTCCGAGGAAAAACTTCGTCTTCAACGCCGCGACCTGTTGGTGGAGCGACTCTTTGAGCGAGCCGCCGGGTTACATGCGGCCCAAAGTTTACACCGAGCCAAAAGGCCCGGACCCTCGCGCTCAGCAAATTACCGCCAATATCCTGCAACGAATGATCGGGTAGTCACACGGCGCCTCACGAAACCCGTCGTCGATAAACCTTTACCGACATCGCCCCCTGCAACGCCGTGTACAGGTCAATCACTTCCGTGACTCTCATAAAACACCACGGCTGCGATGGACCTTCTCCATTCTTGGTGAACACCACGTTGTCCGCGACGAACGCAGCCGAGTGTACAATCTCATGCGCCTTGTTTCTGAACAACACTACGTCTCCCAATTGTGGTGGAGAATTAATTTTGGCGTAGTTGGATTGAAGCTCTTTCTCCACTTCTTCGATGAAAAGATAATTGTCGTTTGGCGGACTATTAAAAAAGTTCAACGACGTCCAATGACAATTCCGCACTGTATCGGTTTTGTTTTTTGAATTTGGAAAGGTATTCAATCGCTGCCGCACCAGCGATGGAAGCAATTCGGCAATGTCTATAATGCCAGACGTGCCGGAAGGGACAAAACGTTGGATCGCCATGCGTACTTCCTTGGCTCGTTCGTGCACGCTCCAGTAATCGAGCCAGCCATTGGAGCGCGGTGTGGCGTCGAGTTTCAGGTGAATGCTCAAGGCGGGACGCCTCACGAGCATTTTCAAAAAAGCAGTTTTCGACGCGAGATCGGGCAGCGTTTTCAAAACGACAGGCGCATCGGAGAAGGCAAGCAGGTTTCCGCGCTTGTAGAGCAGGGACCGAAACAATTGAACGGTGGTCGTCGACAGTTTGGTCTGTGCCAGGGTCAGATCAAGATAGTCCGGCCCGAACAAGAACAGGTTCGTGCGACGTCGATATTCCGCATCGTCCAGCAGCGTGTTGTAAATTTTTTCGCGAGCTGCCAGAGACAGCTTCGTCACGATTTCCGCGTTGGGAGTGAAAAGCGTTCCTTCCGGTCTTGCTTCGATCTGTGTGGCACTGATGGACGCCAGTCCTGTCTCGGCCACGCCGAACGATTGCAAAAGCGTCGTCAGTTGCGCAGGTGACTGGTCTTTGAAAAACCACGGCGTCTGCCGTTCCAGACTCGCGACATCCAAAATATTTTCGTCGGGCTCCAATACGAGACGTTCGTATTTGAGCGTTCCCCATTCTCCGGAAGCATGGGAAAACAAATTCGCGTGCAATGCCCGATCTTTCGCCGGCTGTTCATTCGCCCAAAGCCTGGAAGAACCGAGAAAAGGCCCGGAAACTCCCGCGAGCAAGATCGTTTTCAACCACTCGCGTCGATTTGATAGGGGATCATTTTTGGGTCGCTGCGAAAAAGGGGAGGTGTTCATGACTGATTGTCAAAATAACGTGCGCCACCCGTGGCGGAGATACGTCACTTGAGCAGTGATCGGTTTGGTCCTTAGACTAACTCAGTCGTTGTGATGTTCCCGAGATGGTTTGGTTGCATTGATCCGGAGGCGATGAGGCCATCGGGAGGGAGGAGGTTGTTTTCATTTGGAGTTGGTGAAACGGTAGAAGGAAAAGAGCCGTTTGTCAGCTGTTGTTTGCAAAGAAGATACCTGAATTTGGATGCAGACAAGGTTCAGCGATACATAGTCACGTCTAATTCAGGAGTTTCAGAGGTTGCGACGGAACGATAACCGGGGTTGCCGGGCAGCAAAAGTGCCGCAAACCAGAATTTCCCAATTTTTTAGGACAAAATATGTAAATGGCTGATTTACAGGGTAATGCTACAGGCGCAGTTAGCGGCGACTGCCAAAAGTACTTTAAAAATTCGCCCGCAGCCAGCTGCGCGTCCTTCTGTACTTTAGAAAAACACGCGCGGGGAGCTGCGGAGAATTTCTGAAGGTACTTTTGAAGAAGTTTTTCCGAGTAACGTTGACCTGAAGGTAGTTGTGAACCAGAAGCGATTGGCAGAAGGGGCGAGTTTGTGGCTGGAACGATTAAAAAGGAGAAACGGGAATTCCTTTCCGGAGAAATTGCTCGGGCGTTTTAAATCAGTGCCTTGTGACATTTCCGTCGAAAGCCTTGATTTTAAGCGGCATCGGTTCAGCTCAAAATACGTTCCAACAAATTTCGCGTGATCTTTTCCGCAGGGTTCTGTCAAACCGTTTACTGAGATGAATTACGACGAACTTGCCTTCACCAATCAACAGCTTGCTGGAATGCTGCGGTCGGGGATACCTTTGGAAGGGGCGCTGAAACAGTTATCCAGCACGATGGAAAAAGGGTTGCTCCGAACGGAACTGGAACAACTGCACGTGCAATTGGGCAAAGGAACTCCGTTGCGAGAGGCATTAAACAAAACGGATCTGCCCGATTTTTACATTCGCATGGTCCAGATGGGGGCGCAGAGTAACGATCTTCCTGGCATCCTGACTTTGCTCGCCGATTATTATCAGCGCAAAAACCTGCTTTGGACTCGACTCAAAGGTCTTCTGGTTTATCCCGCCATTGTGCTCGCGGTCAGCCTCGGGTTGTCGCTTTTTCTTAGTCTTTCGATTCGCAATCTCGCGCACGCGATTTATCAGGTGATATTTATTTCATGGGATGAGATCGCTCGCATCGATGCCGTCATTTACGCGCCGCTGGTCTTGTTGATCCTGTTGGCAATTCTGTTTGGATTGCTGGTGGGCGTTCCGAAATTTCGAAACACTTTGCGTTGGCGGATAATTGGATTTCGCGAGGCGAATGTGTCCCACTTCGCTTCCTCCCTGCAATTGCTGCTCAAACAGGGTGCTACTTTGGACGAATCGCTTGCCTTGATTGCGCAAATGGAACCAGAAACACCCTTACGGACGGAGGTCGTGCGGTGGCGAAAGGTGCTGTCGACTGGACGCGTTAAATCCACTGACTTCGCTGAAGGTAGTAGAATTTTTCCGCCACTTTTCTTCTGGTTGATTTCCGGCGACGAAGAAAATTGGGTCACCGGACTCGGCCGCGCTGCGGAATTGTACTACCGTCGAGCGACTCACAAAATCGAGACGCTGTTGTATGCGGCGTTGCCGGTGTCGATCCTTCTTCTGGGGCTTGTCATCGTCACTCAGGTGCTGCCGCTGGTCCGGGCGCTAATCCGAATGATGGATGCGGGTTTTGATGGAGGTCAATAATGGGTATTCCTTTTGCATTTTATTTACTGGCGATCGCGCTGTCGTTTTTGCCGCTGCTTGGCGTGGTCTGGTTCATTTATTTCCTGCTGTCGCTACCGCTGCGTCGACAAGAGCGGGCGGCCTTTCTTTTGGATCTCATTGAAAGTGGTTCGCAAGCGGGACGCAGTCCGGAGACGAGTATTATTACGTTCGCCCAAAGTCGTGACCGCACGATGGGGTGGCGCTTTTATCTGCTCGCCGCTTACCTCGAAACGGGGCTGCGCTTAGGCCAGGCCCTCGACAAAGTGCCTTATTTGCTCCCGCCTCGCATTGGCGGAATGTTGAAGACGGGGCAGGAAATCGGAGACGTCAAAAAAGTGCTGCCGCTGTGTCGTCGGTTCCTGAACGATGGTGTGTCGAAAACGCAGGGCGCGATCAACTACCTTGTTTTGCTGGCATTTGTATTCACGCCGGTTTTTCCCGCGCCGATGACGGTGATGAGAATTTATATCCTGCCGAAGTGGAAAGATATTTTTCACTCGATGTCGGATGGTCCTCTGCCGGCTCTTACGCAAATTGTTTTCGATGACAACGGCTGGTTCGTCATCATTCAATATACGATGATGCTGCTCCTCTATGTGGCGGCGGCCTTTTATATCGCCGGACCTCGCACGTCGGTTTGGTTGAAACGAAATCTTTCGATTGCCATTTTGGATCGGCTGGCTTTTCGCATTCCATGGAAACGTAAGCGGATGCAACGGGACTTTTCAGCCATGCTGGCGATGTTGCTCGATGCGGAGGTGCCAGAAGCGCGAGCGATTCAACTTGCGGCGGAAAGTACGGCAAACGAGGTGTTCGTCGAACGGGCGCGAAAGGTTGTCGCGGAGTTGTCGCAGGGCAAAACGCTGAATGAAGCGTTGCAGCGATTCGACGGCACCGGCGAGTTCAAATGGCGTTTGGATAACGGGGCAAAGGGAGCGAATGGATTTTCAGCCGCATTAAACGGTTGGCTGGAGGCGCTGGATGCGAAAGCGTTTCAATTGGAGCAGTCGACGGCGCAGTTGTTGACTACCGGCCTGGTTTTGCTCAACGGATTGATGGTCGGTGTAATTGTGATCGGGCTTTTTGGAGCATTGGTGGTGCTCGTAGACAAGGCGGTCTTATGGTGATGAAAACGCGAACCAGAACTCGCCGCGATCGCGGAATGTTGACCACCGACCTCGTGGTGGCGATGGGATTGCTTATCCTGACTGTAATTCCCTTCAGCCTTTCGTTTCTCAGGGAAGCAACACTCTGTCGCGCTTACTACTACCGGTCTGTCGCAATGGAAATTGTCGACGGCGAAATGGAGAAGCTCGCGGCGGGCGAATGGAAACACTTTAAAGAAGGGCAACAAAGCTACGCGGTGAAATCGGATGCCGCGAAGAACCTTCACGGTGAGTTCACCTTGGAGATCACGGGAAAAAGCGTTCGCCTCGAATTTGTTCCTGCTGGAAACGACAAAGGCGGAAAAATTTCGAGGGAGGTGAACATTCCATGAGAATTTTAACGCAACCAAACCATGGATTGTTCCCAAATGGTCTGAACCAGAATCGTGCTGGTATGGCTTTGACTGAGTGTCTTGTTTACATCGCCTTATTTTTCATGGTGGTCGGTCTGGCCTTTGTCGCCTACGAACGCACGCAAGACACTTCCAAAAAGTTACGCAAGAGTGCCGAAGATATCGCGTCGAGTCTGCACGCAGGTGAACGTTGGAGGGAGGATATTCGTCAGGCGAAGAAAGAGCCGGTGATCGTCGGAGACTCCATGCAGATTACTCAAAGCGACGGGGAAGTGCGTTATCTTTTCCGGGAGGGGAAGATTTTTCGCCAGGGTCCCCAGATGCAACAGCCGGCCCCCGTGTTATCCGGGGTTAAAAACTCACGGATGGTCAAGGATGCCGGTCAGTCCGTGACTTCCTGGCGGTGGGAAGTTGAATTGGCTACCAAAGAAAAATCACCGCGCCTTCAACCACTTTTTACCTTCCAGGCCGTGGCGCCGGTGACAACGAAATGAAAACAAATCGATTTCACAGTCAAAGAAGAAAAGGCTCGGCGTCAGCGATCGTGTTGATCCTCCTTTTTCTTATGGTGACCTATGCCATGACGACCAGTGTGGCATTGAGTAACCTCCAGAAAGAAATGCACGGTGTGGAGGCGCAGCAGATGAAAAAATACGCGAAACCTTCCGCGGCGAACGCAGGAAAACCAAACCTATGAAAACTCCTGAGGAACGGATCGAAATTATTGAGACGTCGCTGCGCTGTTTTCGACGCAGTTTATGGAGTATCATCCCGATCATCGGAATTGTACCCGCCGTTTCCGCGTTGTTCTGCCATCGACGAGTCCGTCGACTGGCAGGGAAGGAATGGAATCCTGCTAAAGCGCACTTGATCTGGGGAGCAGTGATCAGTTGGCTGACCCTGGGGAAGAACGCGCTGACAATGGTTTGGGTGTTTATGGTGGTTTACGGTGAATGTGGAAGAATATTGTCGCAATAATGGAAAGCTCCGCGCCCAAAATTCTGGAGGATTTAATCGCGAACGCTGAAAAAGCAGGCGCGAGTGATGTGCACTTGCAAATGGTCGGCGGCACCGCGGAGATTTTGTTTCGTCTGGATGGTGTGATGACGCCTGTAACGACTCTGCCGGAAGGAACCGCCGAGCGCGTGTTCGGGCGCATCAAATTTTTGGGTCGACTTAAGACATATCAGGAGTCAATGCCGCAGGACGGGCGGATCGCAAAAGCAGAAATTCATTCGCGAAACGATATTCGCGTGGCGACGTATCCGACGGTTACGGGCGAAAAAATCGTCCTTCGGTTATTCCTCAGCGACGAGGCGAAATCCCTGGATGAACTCGCCTTTTCTGAGGAAATTATTTCTGAATTGAAAAAAACCTTGCAGCAAACCTCTGGGCTCTTGTTGCTCACGGGACCGGCCGGCAGCGGGAAGACGACGACGATTTACGGCTGTTTGCGTCATCTGTTGCAAAAGGGTGGACGCCATATCATCACGGTGGAAGATCCGGTCGAGCAGGTGATGCCCGGGATCATGCAGACCGAAATCAATGAAGCGCGTGGACTGAATTTCGCCACGGCTTCACGTCATCTGTTGCGACAGGACCCGGAAGTCATGGTGATTGGAGAAATTCGTGACAACGACACGGCGAATCTGGCGGTGCGCGCGGCTTTGACGGGACACCTGGTAATTTCCACGTTGCACGCCGGTTCCTGCAAAGGAGTTTTCGAGCGGCTGCTCTCGATGTGCGAAGACCGTTACGCCGTCATTGCCGCGGTGGAAATGGTGCTGAACCAGCGGTTGCTCCGAAAAATTTGCACCAAATGCGGAGGGGCAGGGTGCATTGATTGTTTGAAGACAGGATTTCAGGGGCGGATCGGCATCGCAGAATTTGTCCGCATCAATGATTCGCTTCGCTCCGCACTAAAACGCGAAGGTGCAGAGGCGATTAATGTGGAAAGTTCGCTGGAGAACGAGGCGGCGAAGCTGTTGGCGAGGGGAATTACCCGGCAAAGCGAGTTGGACCGTATCTTCGGGCGCTAAAAATTTTCTCAACGATTTCAAAAATCATTTGCGTTTGGGAACATTTTCGCAACACTCGCGCGCATGAAGAAAACATCTTCGCCTTCGAAAAAATTTGCAGCTTATCCACGCCTGAATCCGCTCGGCATCGGCAAAAATGTTTCCGCCGCCGACCTGATTGATGAAACTTTCCTCGCCTACAACGGCGGACGCCTCCGTGAGGCGGCGCAATTGCTCGCGCAGAAGATGTTGCCGGATGATGGTTTCATTGGCATGTCCCTCACGGGCGCCCTGACACCGGCTGGTCTTGGGAAAAGCTGCCTGATTCCCATGATGAAGGCGGGATTCGTGGACTGGATTGTTTCCACCGGCGCGAATCTTTATCACGATTTGCACTACGGTCTCGACATGCAGCTGTACGCAGGATCGCCATTCCTGGACGACCGCGCGCTGCACAAGGATGGTGTCATTCGCATCTACGACATTCTTTTTGATTACAACGTGTTGCTCGACACGGATGCTTTCGTGCGCGAAGTCATACAGGGACCGGAATTCCAAAAGTCCATGGGGACAGATGAATTTCATTACCTGCTTGGCAAATATGTTTCCCAACGCGGTAAGAAACTGGGTTTGAAGGATTCTTCCGTTCTCGCGACGGCCTACGAATGCGGGATTCCTGTGTTCACCAGCAGCCCTGGCGATAGTTCCATCGGGATGAACGTCGCGGCCATGGCGTTGCGCGACTCGGCGCTAATGATCGATGTGAATCGCGACGTGAATCAAACGGCCTCCATTGTTTACGAGGCGAAGTCGAGCAAACACAAATCAAGTGTGTTCATTCTTGGCGGTGGTTCTCCAAAAAACTTCATGCTCCAAACGGAGCCGCAGATTCAGGAAGTGATGGGTATCCAGGAGCGTGGTCACGATTATTTCCTGCAATGCACGGATGCGCGTCCTGATACCGGTGGCTTAAGCGGCGCGACGCCAGCAGAAGCGGTGAGCTGGGGCAAAGTTGATCCGGATACTTTGCCTGATTGCGTAGTTTGCTATACTGATTCGACCATCGCGTTGCCATTGCTTACCGCCTACTGCCTCAGTCGCGTGAAGCCACGCAAATTGAAGCGGCTCTATAACCGTCGTGACGAATTGCTCACGAAAATTAAAAACCAATATTTGAAGACGGGTACGGTAACCAAAGTCACGACCAGCCGCAAAGTCGCCAAGCGAGCGAGCAGCATTGGTCTCCCCAAGACGGTCGATCGCGATCGTTAACATCAGGGATAACCAGCATTTCACCCCGCTTCTCCGTGTTATAACATTTGGCATGGAGAAGCGGCATTCTGTCAAACCCACCGCAGTCTCTGGCAACGGCACCCGCACAAATGCGGCGGAGTTTTTGCCGACGCGTCTCACGCTTTCCACCTTGAAGAAAGCCGCGTCGGCCTGTACGGCGTGTCCATTGTGGAGAACGGGAACGCAAACGGTTTTTGGTGAAGGAAAGCCGACAGCAAAAGTCATTTTTGTAGGCGAACAACCCGGTAACGACGAAGACATTTCCGGAAAACCTTTCGTGGGGCCGGCCGGAAAGTTTCTCGACCAATGCCTTGAAGAAGCGGGCATTAACCGAGACGACGTGTACGTCACCAACGCCGTAAAACATTTCAAATGGGAACCAAAAGGAAAGCGTCGAATTCATAAAAAACCAAACGCCCGCGAAATCGCCGCGTGTCGTCCCTGGCTCGACGCCGAACTGGATTTGCTAAAACCGAAGGTGCTGGTATCCCTTGGCGCGACCGCTGCGCAGGCCTTGCTTGGAAAAGACTTTCGCGTGACACAACAAAGGGGGGAGCTCATCGAATCAAGCCTGGCGGAGAAGGTTATTGCGACTGTTCATCCCTCTTCAATTTTGCGGGCGCCGGATGAGGACACACGCCGTCTTGAGCGAAAGCGATTCGTGGAGGATTTAAAGAAGGTGGCGCAACTATTGTAATGGTCGGCGCACTTGATGCCTTGCCGGGGAATGCTATTGTCCGAGCAATGCAACGTTTTCTCCTGATTTTGCTGGCGATCATTGGCGTCGGTGTGAACGCAGCCGAAACACCTGCGACACTTACCCTCGGTTCTCCCGCTCCCGATTTCAAACTGCATGGTGTTGATGGGAAAACGTATAAGCTTAAGTCTTTTTCCAGCGCAAAAGTCCTCGTTGTTATTTTTACCTGCAATCATTGCCCCACCGCGCAGGCCTACGAGGAACGCATCAAAAAAATGGTCGATGAGTACAAGGACAAAGGCGTCGCTTTCGTTGCCATCAATCCGAACGATCCCAAATCGATTCGCTTAAACGAACTCGGCTACACCGATCTCAGCGATTCCTTTGAAGAGATGAAAATACGAGCGGAATATAAAAAGTTTAATTTTCCTTACCTCGATGATGGCGAAAGCCAAAGTGTTGCGCGGGCTTATGGCCCGGCGGCCACCCCGCACTCGTTTGTTTTTGATGCCGGTCGCAAGCTGCGTTACGTCGGTCGCATCGATGACAATGAAATTGAGACACGGGTAAAGAATCACGATCTCCGAAACGCAATTGAAGATTTGCTGGCCGGGCGCGAAGTGAAAACGGCGCAAACCAAAGTGTTTGGCTGCTCCACCAAATGGGCGGGGAAACAGGACGCTGTTAAAAAGTACATGGCCGAATTGGCGGAAGAACCTGTAGTGGTTGAGCCGCTGACTGTCGACGCGTTGAAGGCCCTGCGCAAAAATGATTCAGGCAAGTTTCGTCTGATCAACATCTGGGCAACCTGGTGCGGGGCATGTGTGACGGAGTTTCCCGAGCTCATCAAAATCAATCGAATGTATCGTCACCGGGATTTTGAATTTATCACGGTTGCCGCCCACTTGATGGAAGACGAAAAGGAAGTGATCAAGTTTCTTAAAAAGCAGCAGTCCTCCGGGAAGAATTACATTTTGAAGGGAGATGATCGCACCGACATGTTGGATCAGTTTGATCCGGACCGGAAAGGCAACCTGCCTTACACAATCCTGCTCAGCCCGAAGGGTGAAGTTCTTTTCAAAGAAGAGTCGGAAGTTGATCCGGTCGAATTGCGTCGCCTTATCGTCGATGCGATGGGACGGATTAAATAGACGACAGTTTTATTCAACTGACCTATTCGGTCTCTCGGCATTGGGTAGTTCAATCCAGAATGTGCTGCCTGTTCCCTGGCTCGAGGAGACGCCAATTTTACCATTCATGCGTTCGACGGCTTTGTTCACCAGTGCGAGGCCGACACCCGTTTCCGTGTGATGCGCGGGTTGCAGCGTTTCGAATAATCGGAAGATGCGCTGTTGGTGTTGAGGATCGATGCCCAGACCTTCGTCTTTAACGAAAATTTTCGTCCCTTGATCGTTCTGTTCGGTCCAGATTTCAATTTTGGGCGTCTTGCCGGGTTGCGTAAACTTGAGGGCGTTATCGAGTAAATGATAAAAGATCAGGTGCAACAACGCTGCGTCTGCGTGGATGTGCGGAAGAGGAGGACGCAGTCGAATGGTTGCCTCCTGCCGGGCGATTTTTTCTTCGTTTCGGGAAATAGCGCGTTGAATTGCTTCCTCGAGGGAAACACTTGTGTAATGAAGTTTAACGTGATTGAGCCGTCCGTAGTCGAGGAGGTCGAGGATCAATTTATCCATCCGTTGTGAGGATTGAATAATCCGGTCGCCGCATTCCCGTCCGGTTTTGTCCAGCTGTTCGGCGTAATCTTCCTGTAAAACCATGGTGAAGCCCTGCATCGCTCGCAACGGAGCGCGGAGATCGTGGGCGATGGAATAACAGAAGTTGTCGAGAAATTTCACGGACTTTTCCAACTCAACGGTTCGTTCAGCGACACGTCGCTCCAGTTCCATGTTGGAGTTTTCCACCCGTTGTTTCGCGGTGATCAATTCCGCTTCGACCCGTTTCCTGTTTTCGATTTCCACCCGCGCATTGCGACGCGCGCGGTGTAACAGTTGGATTAGCAGAATGGCGATGAAAGACGGACCTAACGTTGCGACGAGCGAAATGAAATCAGCTTTACCGTAGCTGCCTATCGATCCCACCGGTGCAACAAAGAAATAATCTCCGAGAAGCCAACCGAGAAGAAGAGCGTATAGCCCGGGACCAAACCCGCCGAAATAAGCGGCTAAAATGGAGCTGGTCACGAAGAAGGTGAATGGCAATGCGTCACGAAGGATTGGATTTAAAGATCGCCGTGTCGCAAATGCCGTAATCACCAACAATGTCGAAAGACTATATCGCCACAGCCATCCTGCCTTTGTGGAGTTTGCGGATAAATTTTCCAGCCTTCCGCCGATCTGGCCAACAAGTGCTTTCATAATGAAACAACACCGACCTGCCTCTTTCGAACAATAAACCCGCTTTAGTAAAGAACATCACGCTATTTTGGTTGATTCAATTCGTCCGGTTCGTCGCAATTCCCGCAGGTTCATTGTCGGGAAAAGTAATACCAGCAGATTGGCGGACAGCTTCTTTGTTCTTCAGAAAAAGTTTTAAACACCTTTCAGAAAATATTCCTCTGCCTTTCGGGTTGTTGCAGAAGAGGTCGTAAGTAAGTTTTTACGAACAAACGAATTACAACATTTCCGCCATGAAAACGCCGTTTGAAATCAACCAGCCCATCCTGATCGCGGATGACGATGACAACGATGTTTTTTTACTTAAACGCGTCCTGAAGGAAGCTCGCGTGATGAATCCGGTTCACGTCGTTCGTGATGGTGAGCAGGCGATTCGTTACCTTGGGGCTAAAGGGATCTATACCGATCGAGAACAATATCCATTTCCAGTCCTTATGTTCTTGAATTTACAGATGCCCCGGAAAAACGGAGCGGAGGTGCTCGCCTGGCTGCAAAACCAAAACGATTTGCCAGCTCTGAAAATAATCGTTTCTTCAGGACAAACGGATCCGCGCCTGATCAAACAGGCCATTAACCTTGGCGCTCAATCGTTTCTTCGGAAGCCCCCCGAAAAGGAAAAATTGCTGGAAATATTTCGCGACATGCCTGAGCTCAAATTGAACCCCGGACCCGATGGTCTTCAGTTATATTTCGGGACGTTTGTGGCGAGCCTGATTAATTAGGGCGTTCTGCTCAAAATAGCTTTCGCACACGATTCCATTGGCGCTTTTTGAATTCGTAGATGCCGGCGAGCGGGAATATTTTTGCACGCTTAAAACTATCCAGGTAATCCAACAACGTTTCTCCAGCTTCATCGAGCGAGCTGTGATCCGATATAATCCCCCGGACTTCGCAGTAGAGGATGTAAGGCTTCACGCGCGGCGGTTGGTTGCGGGTTATTTTCAATTGTTCGACGAGACGAAGGTCATACGCCTGGTATAGCGACAATAGCAGTTGATAGTCTTTAACCTCGAGAACATCGGCCAGTGCGTGGATGCCCCAGCGTTCCAATTTTTCAGGAAGAACCGGCGCACATCCTAGAATAGAACAGAGATTCTCCAAATCCCCGGATTTCGGCAGAATGACAATGAAATTACGCCTTGTATCCGCTTCGACAAGGACTTGCTTCTCCCAGCCCGACAGCCTTCCGTCGACAATCTGGAGGGTTGAATATGGATGCATCGACGCTTTTTTCGACATTTACTCTCCCTTCGTCAATATTCGTTGTTGGAAATAGCATGGGCAAGTGGCGGGGTTCTCGTAATCGGGATTACGATTTATAGTAGACTGCGGCTTTTGGAGGTATGAATCCTACAAATTTTTTCGGGGTCTGGCGTGAGTTCCCTATCTAGAACCCATCTCATAAATAGGCAAGGGCGCGTTGCCGATCTTTGGCGCTGGAGCTGCGTTGCTCATCGGTCAAAGATCCATCGGGATATTTTCCCTCTTCGCGCCTT
>CBHTTJ010000003.1:0-57433 GCA_966095605.1 uncultured bacterium
CAGGTCAGTCAGGATAAAAAGCCGCTGTTCGATACAGAAGCAGCTCTTCCCCAGAATATCATCCGCGGATTTGTGAATGTGGGTGGAACGAACGAATTTAAGATCGAAGCGCTGGAATCTCGGTAGCCGAAGTTTCTTTTCCGACCACCCCCGCTAGATGCCATAAAAAGACGGAAATTTTTTCCTCACATCCTTGGAGATATCGGCAAAAACGCTCCCCAAATAAAAATATCTCTGGAAATATTTCTAAAAGAGGAAGGATTTTTCGGATATTTCCGTAAATATTCCCAAAAGGAGGGCCCAAATAGAAATATTTCCGTAAATATCCTGAAAAAGGGCGTCCGAAAAAAAATATTTCTGTAAATCTGCTCAACGGACCAGGTCGGAAGCGGAGATTTACGGAAATATCGGCGATTGCGGAGCCAGAATTCCGGGAAATCTGGAAATATCGGAAAAAGAGGAAGGAAAAAGTGGTCCTTCTGGAAATATTTGGAAAAAGGCTCCTCTTTTTGGACCATGTACCAGAAATATCGGAAAAAAGGTTCCTCTTTTTGAGATATTTCCAGAAATCTCGGAGTTCGCGGAGGTAAAATTCCGGGAAATACGTAAATATGGAAAAAAACGGAGCCAAAATAACAACATTTCTGTCTCAACCGCCCGATTTTCAACCACTTGGAACGAAATTCGGCTGCAAGCGGATTTGAGAAGAGCGCCAATCTCGCTAAATCGCGGAAAAGCATCCCAGCCCACATAGCCGGGACGCAGCTTCAGACCTCCAGAAACCTGTCATTTAAAATTTTCACCGATTCGTGGACGCCTATTTTTTGGCCGCCGATTTCTGCCCCTTTGAAAGGAGAAATGCCGTCAGATTATTCAAATCGTCCGCCGAAATAACCTCACTGAAGTTATCAGGCATCAACGAACTTTCGGATTGGCGACGTTCCTGAATTTCTTTCTTTGGAATCGAGATTTCCTTGCCGCTCGATTGCGCGAGCACGACGACTTCGCCTTCTTCGCGACGGAACAAGCCGCTTTCGACATCGCCGTCTTTTTTGATGATCAAAGTGGACTTGAATGCGCCGTCGACGTTGCGGCTTGGGTCCAAAATATCTTCGAGAATACGATCCGCGCCGCGATTGCCGACGCCATCGAGTTGCGGACCGATCAAACCGCCCTGACCATCGATCGAATGGCAGATGGCGCAATTATTTTTGAAAATTGTTTCGCCCGCCAATGCCGAAGCTTCGCTATTTGCAAAGCCGGCGCGACGTTCGTCGATCACTTTCTGGCGTTGCTCATCCGCGGCCGTGAGATTCTTCGTGAGCTTCTCGATGCGGCTGTTGATGTCTGGAACTTTGGCTGCGGACAACCGGTCTTTCACCGTGCGTTCCTGGAGCAGGCGAGGGGAGCATTTTCCATCTTCAATACTCTTGAGAAGAGATTCAACGCCCTCGGGTTTGCTCGACAGCGCGAGCGCGATTTGCGTTTGCAACGATTTCGGTGCGAAGCGCAAAGTTTCGACGAGCGAAGCATTGCTTTCAGCGGAATTGGCGTCGGCAAGAGTTTGCGCCACCTTTTCGCGGAGCTTCATCGGCTGCTCCGAGTCGGCAAGGATTTTACCGAGCTCCGCCGTGTGAGCTTTCGCATCGAAAGACATGACGGCCTTCGCAGCGGCGGCCCGGGTGTCAGCGTTGGCATCTTCACTCAGCATTAAGCCCGTGAGATCCTTTTCCAGCTTCGTCAGGTGCAATGTGTCAGCTAATTCCGCGGCGGATTGCTGGCGTCGATCGACCTGGTTGGGAATGACCTTGGGCAAGGAGACTACTTCCGGTTCAAAGCGACCTACCGCGAGCCACGCATAGGAATGACCCGTATTGCCGTCGACAATTTCCAGGAAACCTTTTTTGCCAGCATGCGATTTCAAGTCCCACGTCACAAGTTGCGCGGTATCGTTGCGCGGCGGTGCGACTTCCTTGATGACCTTGTTGGATTCAGCATCGCGGAGGCGCGCAAAATTTTTCTTCCGCATTGGCTTCTCCGGCGAACCATCGTGGCCGGCCAAATAAAAACTGAACTTCTGCGGAATGGTAAATGTTTTGGAACGAAGAATTCCCGTCAACGTTTCGCCGCCGGGCGCGAGACTGGAAATGACTTTGGCTTGTTTGCCGTCGGCGCACGGACGCGTCTCCCACGACCATGGATTCGCCGTATCGTTTCCTTTGATGGATGAATTACGCCACTCCAAAGACTCCACGTCGATCGACTGCAACATTTGTTCGGCGATCTGGGTGCCCCATTTGCGAATGCTCGCGGGAAGTTCCATGCCGCGTTGTTTCAACCCTTCCTGCACGGACTTGAAAAGCGCGAGTTGGAAGTCGATATCGTCGGCGAACTTTTTCAAGGTGAAATCGGCGAGTGTGTCCATTTCATCGCCGGCAGCGTAGCGCGCGGCGTGACGCAAATAAGCGCTGAGTTTTTCACGGCTCTCTTCCACCCGTTGAATGTGCTTGAGAAGAAAAACTCCGGCTTCACGATTTGTAACGCCAAGGGCCACGTCGGCGAGGACCCGAGAATCCGCGTCGGAAATGCCGGCCTTTTGCAAACGCGTCAAAGTCCCTTCGGCCAGTAATTGGTTACGCAGCGCAATGCGATTTACATGCACTAACTGAACATCCTCCGTTGAGGTGCTGTTGCGCAGGCGCATCAACGGACGTGTATTCTGAAAATCGGGATGACGGCCCAGGGCTTCCGCCGCAGAGCGACGAACATAAGGATCGGCATCGTCCAGGCCTGCGAGGGCCGCGTGTTGCAACTTCTCCGTCCACTTGCGCATTTCACCGAGCACGCGCATCGCATGGACACGGACGAGGGCATCTTTATGTTCGGCAGCTTTTCGCAACGGTTTCTCTTCGAGACCGCCGAGACGTTGCAGCAGCCACAAGGCGTTGGCCACCTGGTAGGCATTGGGTTTTTTCGAGCTGACGAGCTTCCGTAGTGAAGGAATGGCCGAGTCGCCGAAGCTATCGGCGACAGCATTCATCGCGAGCATGCGACGACTGATATTTGGGTCGCCCATTTCGTTGAGGAGCGGTTTTAACTCGCGCGGAAGAGCGAGCGACTTCGAGACGTCCTCTGCAGGGGCGGAAGTCCCTTTTCCGGTGTAGACCACGCGCCAGATACGACCGCGTTCCCGATCGCGCCCCGGATGATCCAGCGGAACTTCATAGTGCCCGATGATGCGATTGTAAAAGTCCGCGATGTAAAGCGCACCGTCCGCTCCCAATTGGACGTCCACCGGACGGAACCACGGATCATCGCAGCTCAGGAAATCCGGCTGTTCCTTCGCGATCCGCGTGGAACCTTTGACCGCGTAAGCATCGCGGTTGATACGGCACGTCATCACGTTCCCAACAAATGTGTTTTCGCGATATTCAGCCGGGAAATTCGTCGCATCATAATGAACCATTCCTGCAATCGCGGTGGAGCCGTGACTGTGTTCGCAAACTCCGGGGGCAAAACCCAAACCATCATGCGGACGGCCAAAACTCGGGTAGTACGCGCCGCGCAACAACATATACACCGGTGAACTGTGACAATCTGCGGACCACAAATCGCCGAGCGAATCGAACATGAGGCCGAAGGGATTCACCTGACCCCACGAATACTGTTCGACGTGGGAACCGTCGGGTTTAAAGCGGTAACAGTTGCCGGAGGTCATGCTGATCGAACTGCCATCGAGCGCGACGACCGTGGAGTCGTTGTGAAAACCGTGATCAGCATAAATCCATCCATCGTATCCGCGGCGAAAGGCGCTGGTTAATCCATGCGTGTCTTTGTCGTAACCGAAACCCGTGAGCAGCACTTCATCCTTGTCCGCCTTGCCGTTGCCGTCGATGTCTTCGAAGTAGTGAACTTTTGGAATGGTAAAAGCGATGACGCCGTTTTTGTACGGATATAAACCGATCGGAATGTTTAGCCCTTCGGCAAACGTGCTGACCTTTCGCGCGTGTCCCTGGGCGTCGAAATCCTCCAGCACCATGACTTTGTCGCGGCCTTTTTTCTCCACGGGCAACACTGGAAAAGGATATTCACGGGATTGCGTCAGCCAGAGGCGGCCCCTGGCGTCGAACGCCAGATTCATCGGCTTGCATATTTGTGGTTCGCTCGCGACCAATTGAATTTCGAAACCGGGCGGCAGATGAAATGCTTTGCGTTCTTCTTCAGGCGTGCGCGGTTCGGTTTTGCGCACGATATCCGCAAAATCATCGGCTCGAGCCGACAGGGAAGCCAGCATCGCGCTGAGCAAAATAAGTTTTCCCGTTAACAAAATGCGTCCGTAACTCTGTGCTGGTTTCATGGTGAAAAGTTGGACTATGGTTTCAGAAATCGGATTCATCTCAACTGAAATTTCACCATGTCAGCCCAGCCTCCCATTTTGAAACCGGTGGATGCGCATGTGCATATCGTTGGCACCGGATCGAGCGGCACCGGTTGCTGGATGAAAGTGACGGGGTGGCACAAACCACTCGCCGCTTTCATGCTGAATCACATCGGACTCTCGTGGGGCGCTTTGAAAGAGGATTTCGATACCCTTTACATCAATAACCTCGTGCGCCAAATGCGCGAGTCGTCGCTGGGCGCAGCCGTGATCCTTGCGCATGATCGGGTCTACGATGAAAACGGCAGCGAGATAGAGAACTTCAGTTCTTTCTACGTGCCGAATGAATACGTGCTGAAACTGGCGCGGCAACATTCGCAATTTCTTCCCGCGGTTTCCATTCATCCCGGACGTCCTGATGCCTTTGAGGAATTGGAACGATGCCTGGTTGGCGGTGCCGTGATGATGAAATGCCTGCCGAATTGCCACAACATCGACTGCAGCAATCCGCGTTACAAAAAATTCTGGGAACGCATGGCCGAAGCGAAGTTGCCGTTGCTCGCTCACACCGGTGGCGAACATACGGTGCCGGTGTTTGACAAAAAACTATCGGATCCACGAATCCTCGAGCTGCCGCTGGAATGTGGAGTGACTGTGATCGCAGCGCATTGCGCGACGAAAAGTGGATTGTTTGATCCGCAGTACTTTCATGTATTCGCGGAGATGACGAAGAAATATTCCAATCTCTACGGCGACATCAGCGCCTTCAACGTGCCGATTCGCGGAGGGCACATTCGAGAATGTCTCCAGGAACCGCTCGCTTCGCGGATGATTCACGGGAGCGACTTTCCGGTCCCGGTTTCTGGATTCTACGGTTGGACGCAAGGCCTGATCAGTTTGAAAACCTGTCGGGAATGCAACGCGAACCCGAACGTCATCGAGCGTGATTATCAAATCAAGAAAGCCATGGGGTTTTCAGATGAAACGTTTACGCGCATCTGGAAATTGCTGCGGCCAGCCGGGGCAATTCTTTCTTAAGGCCATTTTCCGTTCTTGACGAGCCCTACAAATACCGGACTCACGTCCAAGACGCCCGCCGCTGTCGGCGAGCGACTCGCTCTTAACCTGCTCAACGTCAGGTCTTGAACATCTTCCACCGAAAACAAAGAGGAACCGACTCATCTCATTTCATCCATTTTGTTGAACAAAAATTTGACTTTTGCGTCCAATTAGTGTCTGAATTAACACGCAAGTGAAGAACACGTTGACAGTCAAGACAAGCCTGAGCACCCATCGCCCATTTATGGCGATGTCTATTTGGTGCTCACAGCACGTCTGTGCTGGCAACGTGGAGGACGTTTTCTAAAATAACTTAAAATAAATTTTCGAAAACCCACCGTTGCCAAAGCGACGGTGGGTTTTTCGTTTAAATCGGGTCGCTGCGCAAGGTGCGCGGCAAACAGAAAAGAAAAAACAAAACAGATATGAAACCAAGACAAAAACAAACCCTGGAAACCAGGTTCGCGCAAGAAACGCGATTTGAAGTGCGACCGCTGACGGCAGCAGTGCCATTTCGTGCGGCGCAGGAAACCCAGTTCGAACGATTGAAAGGCCGTTTGCTCCGGAAACAACTCGACAATGCGCCTCTGGCGGACCTCAACACGCCCATTCGCCAGGCGGCCAACGAAGCAGCGGCACTCGCGTGGACCACGCAATTCCCGCTGTTGGTCTTGCCTGAGTTGTTCGAGGAAAAGGCCCGGGTGGCGCAACGGCAATTTGAGAAACAAGCTCAAATCCGTTTGCGCACCCAAAACCTCTTCGCGGAGGCCGCGTGAATCCCTTTGCTGGCATGACAGCTTGCGGGATTCATCGCGCCGCCGCGCTGATGGTCGGAGGAGTGGTGCAATCGTGCCGTGTCGTAATACGCCACGATTCCGCCACTTCATCCGTCCTGATGTAAGATCGTGGCTGGAAATTTAGGGGCGCGACTGTATCGCAAACCAGTCTCAGCAAGCTGACAAAGGAGAATGCTGCGACTGGCTCGACAATGCGGCCGCGCCCCGACGCGTTTTCCGGGGAGATGTGCCCCAGAAAGTCCGTCGATTGCCGTTGACCGATTATTTTCGTTACGTAGCGTAACCGGAATGGCTGTTGTCGCCCCAAATCCATGGATGGTTCTGCCCTTCGGCGTCCTGCTGGCGTTGATTGCCGCAGGGCCAGTTATTTTTCCCACCCTCTGGGGAAAACATTATCCGAAAGCCGCGCTGAGCCTCGCGGCCATCGTGGTTGCCTATTACCTGTTCGGACTCAACGCCACGCATCATGTTTGGGAGACAACCCATGAATACATCAGCTTCATCGCACTGATTGGTTCCTTATTTGTGGTTTCGGGTGGAATTCATATCTCCGTCAAGGGCGAGGCAACGCCGCTGGTGAACGTTCTCTTTTTGTTTATTGGCGCGGTGCTTGCGAATGTCCTTGGGACGACCGGTGCTTCCATGCTGCTGATTCGGCCGTGGCTGCGCATGAACAAATACCGCGTCACGGCGCATCACGTGGTGTTCTTTATTTTTATCGTTTCCAATGTGGGTGGCTGTTTGACGCCGATCGGCGATCCCCCACTGTTTCTGGGTTATCTCCAGGGCGTGCCGTTTTTCTGGGTCCTGCAACATTGCTGGCCAATGTGGCTCGTGGGCGTGGGCATTCTCCTGCTGATGTTTTATCTTGTGGACGCAGCGAATTATCGACGCGCGCCCCGGGAAATTCGAGAAACCCAAACCCAACATGAAGAGTGGCGGTTTGATGGGATGATCAATGTGCTCTTCCTGGCGATTATCCTGGCATCGGTCTTTATCAAGGAGCCGGTTTTCCTACGGGAAGCAGTAATGATTGGCGCTGCCGTGGCTTCTTATTTCGCCACTAAAAAATCCGTTCACGAGGCAAACAACTTTAACTTTCACCCGATCATCGAAGTGGCGGTGTTATTCGTTGGTATATTCGCGACCATGATGCCCGCCATGGATTGGTTGAAATCACACGCGGGAAGTTTGGGGTCGATGCATCCGCAGATGGTTTATTGGTCGAGCGGAACGCTTTCGAGTGTGCTGGATAATGCGCCGACTTATTTCGTCTTCTTCGGAATTATGGATGCCAAGGCGAATGGCGTCGCCGGAATTTTGGATAAGCAAAGTCTTGAACTCGTTGCCCTAAGCGTCGCGGCCGTGTTTTTTGGAGCCAATACCTACATTGGAAACGGCCCTAATTTCATGGTGAAATCCATTGCGGAGCACCAGAAAATCCACGCGCCATCGTTCTTTGGTTACATTGGCAAATTTACGATACCGTTCATGCTTCCCATGCTGGCGGTGCTCTGGTTGATTTTCTTCCGACGATAGATGCGTTTTCTCTACAACATTCTGTTTCTGTTCTTTTTTGCGCTCAGTGCGCCGTACTACTTCTTCAAGATGTGGCGGCGCGGGGACTGGCGCGGGGGTTTTTGGCAACGATTTGGAAGTTATGATTCGAAAATTAAACAGGCGCTCACAAATCGCCATGTGATTTGGTTTCATGCGGTCAGCGTGGGCGAAGTCAACGTTTGCGCCCAGTTGATCCATGCTCTGGAACCACGCGTTCCGAATCTGAAAATTGTTGTCTCCACCACTACGTCCACGGGCATGGGTGAACTTAAGAAGCGTCTGCCGGCGCACGTCACACGCATTTATTACCCGATCGATCGCCGGAAATTTGTTCGTCGCGCGCTGAATACGATTGCTCCGGAGGCGATTGTTTTGGTGGAGGCGGAAATCTGGCCGAATTTCCTTTGGCGCGCGATCGATAGAGACATCCCTTTGTTACTCGTCAACGCGCGGCTCTCCGAGAAATCATTTCGTGGTTACAACCGCTTTCGCTTCCTGTTTGCACCCATTTTCCAAAAGTTCTGCGGAATTGGAGCGCAAAATGAATCGGATGCAAAACGCCTCGTCGATCTTGGCTTTCGCCGGGAAGCGGTTCACACGTTCGGCAATTTGAAATTTGATGCGGTGAAGCTGGAAACCGGCCGACCGCTCGATGTCGCAGACCTTTTGAAAAGGGTGGGGGTGAAGGAAGACGCGCCGGTGTTTGTCGCCGGCAGCACGCATTCCGGGGAAGAAAAAATCCTCGCCGAAATGTTCATGCGCTTGAAAAAGCGTTTTCCCGATTTGTTTTTTATCCTGGTGCCGCGTCATACCGAACGGACCCGCGACGTCATGCGTGATCTCAAGAACTCCAAGGTTTCCTATGTCTGCCGTTCGGAAGTTCTGACCGTCACCGCGAACAAGAAGCATTCGTTCGATTGCCTGCTCGTGAATACGACCGGCGAACTGATGCATTTCTACAAGCGAGCCGACGTGGTGTTTGTTGGGAAAAGTTTGACCGCAAAAGGCGGGCAGAATCCGATCGAACCGGGTGCCTTGGGTAAAGCGATGGTATTTGGCCCGCATATGGAGAACTTTGCTCCCATTGCCGAAGGTTTTGTGAAGAACCACGGCGCTGTGCAGGTGCGCAATGCTGAGGAGCTTGAAGTGGCTGTCGGCGAATTGCTGGCGGATTCGATGCGACGCAAGGAATTGGGCAAGAATGCGCTGGCGGTTGTGAAGATGAACCAGGGCGCCGTCGCAAAAACAGTGGAGATGATCGTCGAGCAGTTAAGGTCCGCCGAAGTCCTCACTCACATATCGTCCAAGTAAAGACGGCGATTCCGCCAGAGATAAATCGTTCCCGAGATAATCGTCAGCAACACGGCCACCCACTTGGCTAATTCGGTAAACCAGACTACCCACGGGACATTGCCGATCAGGTGAAAACCGAAGATTGATCCGAGGACACCCCATTGTGGATAGCTCGCAAGCACGAGCACGGAAATGATGGCGACGATTTGCGAAATGGTCTTGTGCTTTCCATAACGTTCCGCGGCCAGCACGACATTTTTAGAAGCTGCCAGCATGCGGAGTCCCGTAATTGCCAGTTCTCGCGCGACAACGACCACCGCCATCCAGGCGGGCATCCACGCGTGTGGTGGCATACCTCGATGGTCCGGCAGGTCAGCACGATTGACGAAAGAGATAAATGCGGAGCAGACGAGAATTTTATCGGCCAGCGGATCCATCAGAATGCCGAAATTGGTAATGAGTTTGTCGCGGCGTGCGATTTTTCCATCGAAATAATCGGTCAAGCTCGCGATGCAGAAGACGATCAGGGCGACTGTTTCGTGATAGGGCACGCGCGAAAAAATGACGGTAAGAAATACGACCGTGAGGACAAAACGCGAGACCGTCAGTTTGTTCGGCAAATTCATCGATAACTTTTTCGTTGGGTGCACAGTCCCAAAGCGTGGGCACTTTGACAACGGGGAAACGGAGGATGCGAGCAAAATCTATCGAATGGAAGGAACCTTAACGAGCGACCTGAAACATCTGCGCCGAAAAGAATTGTTCCACCGCTGCGGCGCAGGACGGACTCAGCTGTTGCCAGAGGTCGTCACACGCATTTTTCGGCAGGCGATGAGTGAGGGCAGCGGTGAAGGCAAACCCCCGGAGGACCTGTTCGGCGTAGAAGTTCAGTCCCTGACGTAAGGGCAAAGAATAGACGGCAATGCTCATGCCGTAGACCAGTGTGTGCCAGCCATTCGCTTCGCCGGAATCCACCGCTTGCAAATAGCGTTGCACGAAACGTTCGCGCATCGGACGGAAGCGTCGGAGATGAATATTGCCCACCCTCTTACTGGCACTGGCGAAATTTTGCAGGCGCGGTTCAGAGGAAAGCTGTTGATCCAGCGCAACCAACTCACGGCATTCATTGCGCAGCGTGTGGTTGTAAGCCCGATGAATCGCGGTAAGTTCCACGGGAATCAAAACCTGCGTCTGGTAATCCGCGAGAAACTTTTCCAGGGCCGCGACGGAGGTAACATCGCGCAGTTCCGGGAAAACGCCGGTGAAGGCAAAATTCTCATCCGTCGACCCGAGTTGTTCGAGCAGCCCGCGCAGTTCTCCTTTAAAGGAAGCCTGCTCGTTCACCAATGCTGCTGCGTTTCGAATCATATTCGGGTTATTGGCATGAATCCTACTCACGAAAAAAAACCGGTCGAGTCGTAAAGTTTTCTCAGAAAAAGTAAATTTCTTGACACCCAAACTCGCACACAAATTTCAACCGGCGAGAAAAACTTTCGGTCGTGCAAACCCATTTGATTGTCGGCGGAATTTGGATTAGACTCTCCGCTCCCATGAGCCAATTGACACGTCATTGCCATAAATGCGGCTGGGAATATTCCATCAAAGGAAACCCGGGCCGCAGCGAAAGCTGCCACCAGTGCGGTTCTGATCTACGTGTCTGCCTGAATTGCATTTATTACGAGCGCTCCGTGGCGCATCAGTGTCGCGAACGCCGTGCCGAACCGGTGGCGGAAAAGCACGTCGGGAATTTTTGTGAATGGTTTGATTTCCTTCGGCGTGAATGGAAAGGTGCTGGCGCGGCCGATGCGCGGGAAGCTTCAGCGCGCGACGCGTTGAAAAAGCTGCTCGGTGACTGAGAGTGAAAACTAAATTCCTTGCGACGCCCATTCGCGGTGTTGTTAAATAGACTCATCCCAGCGCCACTTGTAGCGGCGCCATTATCCCAATCGACCGCGCTATGAGTTCGATGCTAAACCGTTCTGTTTCGAAGACCGATGCTCCCGCCCTTTACGCCGAGGTTAAGAATTGCAACACGCGGTACGATTACGTCGGCGCCACCGAAATCCTGAAACGCATCAACAAACTCGAGCCGACGAACGACAAAATCCTCGTCGAACTGGGAGCTGCCTACGCCAAGGCCTACGATTTCGAACAGGCGCATAAATATTTCAACGAGGGCATCCGTATTTCCCAACAAAAAGCCGAAGCGATCACCGCTGTCGCTCACCATTGGCTGGAGGTCCGTAATTTTGAAGTCGCGAAGCAATATTTCGAGATGTTGCTGAAGGAACAAAAGATTCCGCTCGTAACGTTCGTCCGCCTCACAGAAATCCTCATCCGCATGCGTCGACTCGACGACGCGATGTACATGACGCAGTGGGGACTGGAAATTTACAAGACGCATGAAGCGATCTGGCTGGTGCGGGCAAAAGTGCATCGTCAACGCAAGGAATTTACCGAAGCCGAGAAATTGCTCCGGACGCTTTCCGCCAAACCGGATCACGACGGCCAGGTGCGGGCCGCCGCGTGGTATGAACTTGGCGCGCTCTACGATCAACAGGCTCGTTACCAGGAAGCGATGAGCTGCTTCGTGGAGGCGAAGAAGTTGATGAATCAGAGTTCGAGTGCCCCGGCGTCGTTGAAGATTTTGCGCAACAAACAAAAGAACATGCGCGAAATGTGCGAGAACGTGACGCCCGCGCTCATTGAACGCTGGCGCAAACAAGGTAAATCGGAATTGCAACCGGCCCGGCGACTCGCGTTGCTGGGCGGTCACGCACGTTCTGGAACGACCTTGCTGGAATACGTTTTGGAGGCACATCCGGATGTCATCGCGACGGAAGAAACGATGATTTATCACAACGTGGCCTATTATCCGATCGGTAAAAGCGTCACGCCCAATAGTTCTTTCCTTTCGATCATTGATTGGATGTCGCCGCGTATCGCCCGGCAGATTCGGGCCGATTATTTTCGAGGAACAGAGTCCTATCTCGGAGAACCCATTGGTGACCGGTTGTTGTTGGATAAAAATCCCGCGAACACGTTCGATATCCCATCACTCGCTCGCATTTTCCCGGAAATGAAGTTTGTCATCGCGCTGCGTGATCCACGCGACGTTTGCATCAGCTGCTTCACTCAACCAGTGCCGATCATTCCCGACACTTCGTCATGGTTGAGCCTCGAAGGCACCATTAATCACTACACTTATATTATGGGAATCTGGTTGGAGTGGCGGAAGGTGATTGGCGATCTCGGTCTCGAAGTCCGCTATGAAGACATGGTGGAGAATCTTGAACCCGTGGCTCGGAAATCCTTGGATTTTCTCGGCCTCCCTTGGAATGAGAAAGTGCTTCGCTTCAATGAGCACGCGAGCAGCAAAATCGTTAAATCTCCCACTTACGCCGAGGTGACGAAGCCGATCTTCAAGACAGCCGTCGGACGCTGGCAGAATTACCGACTCTATTTCGAACCCTACCTGAAAACGCTCGAACCATTCCTGAAAGCGTTTGGTTACGAGTAGTGCTGGAAGAAGATGGTCAAAAACAGCCATTTTTGATCCCAATCCCGGTAAACCGCTGATTTACAGGCTTGTAAAAACGTCTGCTAACGTTGCAGCGGAGAATTTCATCCTGAAAATGGACCTGTTAACGTCAGCAGCACTCAATTTCGTCCTGAAAAGTGACCTGCTAAGGTTAGCAGCACCCAATTACATCCTGAAAAACGACCTGCTAAGGTTAACAGATGCCTTTTTCGTTCTGAAAAGTGACCTGCCAAACTTAGCAACACCCAATTTCATTCTGAAAAGCGACCTGCTAACGTTAACAGGTGCCAAATTCATCCTGAAAATCGGGCTGCTAAACTTAGCAGGTGCTTTTTCAGGATGAAATTCTCTGCTGCAACGTTATCAGGTGTCTTTTTCATCGTGAAATTTTGTGCTGCGGGCTGGTTTTTCTCGCCGTCATCCTGAAAAACGACCCGTTAAGGTTAGCAGCTGCTTTTTTCATTCTGAAAATTGACCCGCTAGACATAGCAACACCCCAATTCATTCTGAAAAGCGACCTGCGAACGTTAGCAGGTGCCAAATTCATCCTGAAAACCGGGCCGCTAAATTTAGCAGGTGCTTTTTCAGGACGAAATTCACTGCTGCAAGGTCATCAGGCGTGTTTTTTATTGTGAAATTTTGTGCTGCGGGCCGGTTTTGGTCGCCGTTAGCGTGAAATTGGGCGTGCAAAGTTTGCAGGGGAAAATTTCATTTTGAAATCGGCGCCGCTTATCTCGTAACGGTCGCCGTCAGGATGTTTTTGGCTGAAACTGGCTTACCGGAGGCTTTTCCGTCGTGAAATTTGCTTTCATGCGGATAGCGGGGACATTTTCTGCCTGAAATGACGTCTTCCGGCCTGAGCGGAGTCCCATGCGCCGCAGGGATAAACCGCTGCTGACGCCCTACTTACATTTTCCATTACAAATTTAATTTTATGGGTTACAGTCCCGCCACTCGGTCTCCCTGATATGAAAAATTTAAAAGTCTGGCAGAAACTTGCCTTGTTGGGATTGTTGTTCCTCATCCCCTTCGCGGTAGTCACGTACAAGCTGGTATCGTCTGTAAATACGCTCGGCATTGAATTCGCCAGGCAGGAAATCCGGGGGGTTGAATATATTGACCGCCTGACTGCTTTGCTTAATGACGTGCAGGACCATCGCGATCTGGTCGCGTTTGTTTCGGTCAATGAGAGTGCCAATGCTGATCTCAAAACCAAGACTTCAGAAATTGAGCGCGACCTTAAAAGTATCGATGAGATCGAGCAACGTTATGGCGACATATTAAAAACTGAAAATAATTGGTCGGCGCTGCGGGCCGGTGTTGTTGATCTGCTGAAATCGTCGGCCGGGGCAGATAGTTTTGATCGGCACAGTAAATTGGTCGCCGAGATAATCAGTTTTCTAAATCACATTGGGGATACTTCGAATCTTACTCTCGATCCCGATGTGGACAGTTATTACCTGATGAGCATTTACCAGTTCGATGGTCCTAAACTTGCCGAAAAAATATCCCGTGCCCGATGCGTCGGAGTCGTTGCTGTGGATGAAAAAGCGGCGGGTGAAAGGATTTCTGAACTTCAACGCGATGGGACTCTCGGCGATTACCTTCTGAACTCAATTAATGATTCGTTCGATAAAGCCCTCGCCGCGACACCTAATTTGAAGAGCAAATTGGAAGCGTCACAGAGAACGACTCACACCGTTGCTTCACAAAGCCTGAATCAGATCCTGCAGGCTGCGGGTGCCACGGGGAAGATCGATAGCTCTGCGTATTTTCAAGACCTTAGTGGCAGTATGCATGTCCTCTACAAGATGCATGCGGATGTCGGCGGTGCATTGACTGGTCTTTTAAACGCGCGCATTCAAAGAGAGCAGGGCGAAGTGAATAAAACGCTGCTGTTCGCAGGTTTGGGCTTGGCCATTGTGTTGATCATTGGATTCTTCATCATGCGCGATATCACTCAGCCTTTGAATGAAGTCGTGTCTGTGGCCAATCAGATCGCGAGTGGCAACCTCGCCGTGCAGACCTCGACCGCCGATCGTCGCGACGAACTGGGTGCCTTGTCCCGGGCTTTCAATCAAATGACCGGGGCTTTGCGCGATATGTCTCGCACGGTTGAAGAAATTGCCTCTGGTAATCTTACCGTCAAAGTGAAGGCGCAATCAGAGCGCGACGTGATGGGCAACGCGTTGACCACGATGGTGGATCGTCTTTCCACCCTCGCTGGCCAGGTGCAAAAATCTTCCACACAGGTCAATACCTCCATTCAGGACATTGCTGCCACCTCGAAAGAACAGCAGGCAACGGCGAGCGAGATCGCGGCTACCACCACGGAAATCGGCGCCACCTCCAAGGAAATTTCCGCAACGTCGAAAGAATTGGCCAAGACCATGAACGATGTCGCGAAGGTCGCGGAAGAAACGGCCACGATGGCCGGTTCAAGTCAGGACGCCTTGGCGCGCATGGAAGAAACGATGCGTCATATCACCGACGCCGCCGGCCAGATCAGTTCCAAGCTCAGTGTCCTGAACGAAAAAGCAGGCAACATCAATCAGGTCGTGACGACCATTACCAAAGTCGCTGATCAGACAAATCTTCTTTCGCTCAATGCGGCGATCGAGGCCGAGAAAGCAGGAGAATACGGACGGGGCTTTGCGGTTGTCGCCACCGAGATTCGCCGCCTTGCGGACCAGACCGCTGTTGCGACTTATGACATCGAGCAGATTGTGAAAGAAATGCAATCAGCGGTGTCCGCGGGAGTGATGGGAATGGATAAATTTTCTGAAGAAGTTCGCCGTGGCGTGGCTGACGTGCAACAAGTCAGCAAACAACTCGTCAGCATTATCGAACAAGTGCAGGCCTTGACCCCGCAATTCGAAAGTGTCACCGACGGCATGCAATCACAGTCCGTGGGCGCGCAGCAAATCAGTGAAGCCTTGCTGCAACTCACGGAATCCGCCCAACAAACCGTTGAATCGCTGCGTTTGTCGAATCAGACGATCGATCAACTGCGCGATGCGGCCGGTGGAATGCAGAACAGTATTTCCCGTTTCAAAGTTTAACTCGCCGCGTTCATGCTCTACCTCCTGTTTGAACTGGGAGCGAACCGGTTTGCCATTGAAGCGACCCAGGTCGTGGAAATGCTGCCGCTGGTTCAGATCAGCAAGATGCCGCACGCACCCGTCGGCATCGCTGGTTTTTTCAATTATCGCGGCACTTTGGTCCCCGTTATTGACCTGACACAACTGTTGACGTCTCAACCGGCCCAACATCGATTGAGCACTCGGATTATTTTAGTCAGCTTTGTCGACCAGAGCGGCATTTCCCGTTTTGCGGGTTTAATCGCGGAACAAGCTACTACAACCATACAGCGGGAATGTATGGATTTTGTGCAGTCTGGAATTTCGACAAAAAGCCTTTCGTTTATTGGTCCAGTGGCTATCGACGGCAAGGGCTTTATCCATTTGATCGATCCCGGAAAATTGTTGATGGAGCGGGCACATGACCTGCTCGCGTATTTGCCGAAGGAGGCGGTCAAATGACGTTCGCGGAGCTGGAAAATATGTTGAAGGAAACCATTGGATTGGATTCGTCCACCATTGGTTCCGGAGCCATTCACCGCGCCGTCAAGGACCGGATGAAAACCATCGGTTCTAATAGTGTTGAAGGCTATTGGAATACGGTTTGCACTTCTCCCGAGGAGCTTCAGGAATTGGTGGAAGCCGTTGTGATTCCTGAAACCTGGTTCTTCCGGGATGCGCCTGCGTTTACCGCCCTCACCAAATTTGTCTGGGACGAATGGCGTTCCAAAAATTCCAATGGCATTCTTCGCGTTTTAAGTTTGCCCTGTTCCACGGGCGAAGAGCCTTACTCACTCGCGATCGCTCTGCGGGATTGCGGTGTGCAATTTCAGGTGGACGCAATTGATATCAGTCATCGTTCGCTGAGTCGTGCGAAGAAGGGGATTTTCGGTCGCAATTCGTTTCGAGGAGGAGACCTGGGATTTCGCGACACATATTTCACTAAAAAGGGAAACGTTTTTGAACTCAATGGAGGCATCCGTTGTTGCGTTAATTTTGAGCAGGGCAATGTGCTCGAAGAAAATTTCGGGTCCGGCCGGTCGAAATACGATTTCATCTTTTGCCGTAATCTTTTGATTTATTTTGATGCGGCAACGCAGCGGCGAGCCTTCGCGGCGATTAAGGCCTTGTTGAAAGACGAGGGAGCTCTCTTCGTTGGCCCCTCTGAAGGTGCGGCGGCTGCGAACCATGGCTTTTCCTCGGCGAAAATTCCCATGGCGTTCGCCTTCCGCAAAGCGGAATCGAAAACTGCGGTCCTTGACTCGAAGCCGAAGGAAAAGCTGACGAGAACGACCCCTGTTGTTTTTAAATCGGCACCACGGCCAGAAAAGCCGCGTGTTGTTCCGGCGCCTGTTCAAGTCGTTGCACCTCGAGCTGCGGAAGTGGAACTCAATCTGGATTCGGCTCTCGAATCTGCGGACGCGGGGAAGTTGGAGCAAGCCTCGCAAATCTGCCATGCGCACATTCGCAAGAACGGCGCTTCTGCCCAGGCATATTATTTGTTGGGACTGGTCCAGGATGCGAGCAATTGCAAAGAACAGGCGCGGGAGTTTTATCGAAAAGCTTTGTATTTGCAGCCGGATCACTATGACGCGCTGATGCACCTTGCTCTTTTGACTGCGTCTCTCGGAGACGCCAACGGCGCGCGGTTGTTGCAGGCGCGGGCTGAACGTGTGAAACAATTGAGTAAATGATCATCGAATAAGTGGCCACTGAGCGAAACATATCGAAGCCCGAGAATGCTCCGTCCGCGGACGCAGCGAAGATCTCTGCTGCCGAAAAGGTTCGTCATTTGCTCGATATTGCTCCCCCGGAACAGTTCCAAAGTGAATGGACGAAATTTTATTCCGCAGAGAAGGTGGTATCTCCACCGGTTACGCATTCATTGGTGATTTTTCGGCTCGGTAACGAATGGTTTGCGTTGGCGACAAAAGTTTTCCAGGAAATTGCTGAACGTTCGGCTATTCATAGTCTGCCCCATTCACGAAAGAATTTGATCCTGGGCCTGGTGCGCGTGCGCGGTGAACTGTTGATCACAGTTTCTCTGGGATCTCTTCTGGGCATCGATACAAAACCGCAGTTGAATACAGAAAGCCGGACGGTGCGCTTCATCGTCTTGAACAGTGGCGGCAATCGATTCGTTTTTCCGGCGGACGAAGTTTACGGGGTTCATCGGCTTTCCTCGGAATTGTTGCCAGTGCCTTCCACAGTGGCGAATGCGGCAGCCACTTACACCCGTGGATTGTTTCATTGGCAAAACAAGATCATTGGGTGTCTTGATGAACAACTGCTGTTCCACAGCTTAAACCGGAGTCTCACATGAGCGGCCCGGATAACTTAAGCGAATTTTCCATGGTGGAGCTGTTTCGGCTCGAAGTCGAAACGCAGAAGGTGAGTCTCAACAACGGTCTGGTGAATCTGGAACGGGATCCCACCAACCAGGCCGAGTTGGAGATTCTCATGCGGGCAGCGCATTCACTCAAAGGCGCCGCGCGCATTGTTGGACTGGACGCTGCGGTTCGCGTTGCGCACAGCATGGAGGATGGATTTGTTGCGGCGCAAAAGAGTAAAGTGATTTTTGCTCAGCCTCACATCGACGTCATGCTGAAGGGCGTTGATTTGTTGTGGCGGATAGCGAATACGCCTGAAGCCGAAATCGGCACCTGGTCAGCAGATAAAGCTCCCGAGGTCGAAGGATTCCTCAAAGAACTGGAAGAAGTTTTGGCGGGTACACATACTCCGCCGCCGTCCCCGGTCGTCACGCCCAAGGCAGAGGTGAAACCTGCGATTGCCGAGCCGGCGAAGAAAGCGGAAGAGCCCGCCGCTGCTCCATCACGAGAGACACAGGAACGGTTCCTACGCGTCACTTCCGGTAGTCTGAATCGATTGCTTGGACTGGCGAGCGAATCTCTCGTCGAATCACGACGCCTCCGTCCATTCGCGGAAACCATGCTGCGCCTGAAAAGGCAGCATCACGAGCTTTCCCGAATGTTGGAGGTAATCCAGGATTCCATGCCAGCTGACGAGGTGACGGAAACGCGGTTGGCCAACGTGCAGGAGAAAGTGGCGGAATGCCGTTATTTTCTGGCGGATCGCCTCAGCGAATTGGAAATGTTCGATCGCCGCGCAACGAACCTTTCCAAAAGGCTCTATGCGGAAACGCTTTCCTGTCGGATGCGACCGTTCGCGGATGGAGTTCACGGCTTTCCTCGTTTGACACGCGACTTGTCAAAGAAGCTGGGCAAAGAAGTGCGTCTGGAGATTATTGGGCAGGACACGCAGGTCGACCGCGAAATTCTCGAGCAATTGGAAACGCCCATTACCCACATCATTGGCAACGCCATTGACCATGGGTTTGAGTCATCTGATGAACGTGTGCAACTCGGCAAGCCCAGAGAAGGCACCCTTCGTCTCGAAGCGCGTCATAGTGCTGGTGTTTTATTGATTATTGTCGCCGACGACGGGCGCGGTATTGATATGGAAGCGATTCGTCGGGCGGTCATTCGCCGGAAGTTGGCGACGGCTGATGTGGCGGAGCGGATGAGCGAGTCTGAGTTGATGGAATTTTTGTTCCTTCCTGGCTTTTCCATGAAGGAAAGCGTGACGGACATTTCGGGCCGCGGTGTGGGATTGGACATTGTTCGCAATATGGCCAAAAACGCGCGCGGCACTGTGCGTGTCTCCACGCAATTGGGTAAAGGCACACGGTTTCAGTTCGAACTCCCGTTGACTCTTTCCGTGGTGCGCAGTCTCCTGATCGAAATCGGCGCGGAGCCCTATGCGCTGCCGCTGGCTTCGGTAAATCGAACTTTGAAATTGCCGCGCGAGCAGATTCAAACGCTCGAAGGCAAACAACATTTCCCGTTTGATGGCAAACAAATCGGTTTAGTTACTGCGCACCAGATTCTGGAACTGGATGTTCCTCCACCGGGAGAAGGAGAGATGGCCGTGATCATTTTCGGCGAACGCGAACGGCTTTATGGTTTGGTGGTGGATAAGTTTTTGGGAGAACAGGAACTGGTAGTGCAACCACTCGATCCGCGTCTCGGTAAAATTCGTGATATCAGCTCAGGTGCTTTGATGGAGAATGGATCGCCGGTACTGATTTTGGATAGCGACGATCTTATTCGATCGATCGAGAAACTGGCGTCGGGCGGAATGCTTAGCAAAGTGCATGACGAAGGCGCGGTTCAGAGTGAAAGGAAACAGAAGCGCGTGCTGGTGGTCGATGATTCGCTGACGGTGCGTGAGTTGGAAAGAAAGCTCCTCGAAAATCAGGGCTACCACGTGGAGTTGGCCGTCGACGGCATGGACGGGTGGAATGCGGTGCGCACCAGTAAATATGATTTGATCGTGAGCGACGTCGATATGCCGCGGATGGACGGAATCGAGTTGCTTCGAAACATCCGTGCCGACAACCGGTTAAAATCTCTGCCGGTAATGATCGTGACTTACAAAGATCGCGAAGAAGACCGGAAACGCGGTCTGGAAGCGGGAGCAGATTATTATCTGACCAAGGGAAGCTTCTACGATGAAATGTTGATCAACGCGGTTGTGGACTTGATCGGAAAGGCTGACGCGTGAAAATAGCGATCGTCAATGATTTGCCCATGGCGTCGGAGATTCTTCGCCGCATCGTCTCGAGTTCACCTAAACATAAGGTGATCTGGATGGCGAAGAATGGGCGTGAGGCGGTCGACATGTGCAGCAAAGAGTTGCCGGAGTTGATTCTCATGGACCTCATGATGCCGGTGTTGGATGGCGTAGAGGCGACCCGCCGTATCATGCAGCATTCGCCCTGTCCGATTCTGATTGTCAGCGCCCATAACGACGATTCCTCAAAAATTTTTGAAGCGATGGGAGTGGGGGCATTGGATGCGACGCCATTGCCCACGCTTGGTTTGCAGGGAAGTGGGGCGGGACCGGCCCAATTGTTGGCCAAAATTGATTTAATGGCCCGGGATTACGGAAACGTTCCGGCGGAAAAGAGTTTTCACGCTTTCGCGCCAACCCAACGGAAGGATTACCTCGTTGCCATTGGTGCATCGGCCGGTGGTCCGGCTGCATTGGCGACTGTCTTGAAAGAACTGCCTGCAAATTTTCCAGCTCCAATCGTTATCGTCCAGCATCTCAGTTCCGAATTTGTTCCGGGCCTCGTGGATTGGCTGAATACACAAAGCGCGTTGAAAGTGCGCATTGCCAGGGATGGTGATCAGCCGGTTGCGGGTGAGGTTCTTGTGCCGGGAACGGATAACCATCTCGTCATCAATCCAGCGAATGCCTTGAGCTATACGAGCCAGCCGGTGGACTGTATCCATCGCCCCTCCATTGACGTTTTCTTTAAAAGTGTCGCGCAACAATGGAACGGTGCAGCGATCGGCGTTTTGTTGACGGGAATGGGACGCGACGGCGCTGCGGGTTTGAAAATGATGCGAAACAAAGGTTATTTGACCCTGGCGCAGGATCAGGCCACGTCGGTCGTTTATGGAATGCCAAAAGCAGCAGCCGCCATGGACGCAGTTTCTGAAGTGCTTCCTCTTTCCCAAATTCCGTTGCATTTGAAGATGATTTTGAAGGTGTAAATTTAGTATGAGTGAGTCGCTGTCTCAGGATAATAAAAGCAAGGTTTTGCTCGTGGACGACCAGCCAATGGTGGCGGAGGCAATTCGTCGTTCGCTCAGCTCAGAGAAGAATCTTGAGTTTCATTATTGCGTCGACCCCGCCAAGGCCGTCGAAATGGCTGATCGCATTCAACCATCAGTGATTCTACAGGACCTTGTGATGCCGCAAATCGATGGCCTCACTTTGGTGCAACAATTTCGAGCAAACAAAACAACCGCGGAAACACCGATCATTGTTCTTTCAACCAAGGAAGAACCGGTTATCAAAGCCAAAGCATTTGAGGTCGGAGCCAATGATTATATCGTCAAGCTTCCGGACAAAATCGAATTGCTCGCACGTATCCGTTATCACTCCAAGGCGCATCTCGCGCAGATGTTGCTCGTTGAGAAAAACAAGGAGTTGCTGACGCTCAACGAGAAATTGGAAGCAGCCACCCGCGCAAAGTCCGAGTTTCTCGCGAGCATGAGCCATGAAATTCGGACCCCGATGAACGGCGTTATCGGAATGACCGATGTTTTGCTGGCGACGGAGTTAACCGAGGAACAAAAGGGATTTGCAGAGACGATCAAGAATTCCGGAGCGGCTCTGCTGTCCATTATCAATGACATTCTCGATTTTTCGAAAATCGAGTCGGGGAAACTCGAGTTGGAAAAGCATCCTTTCGATTTGTGCGCCTGTGTCGAAGAAACGCTTTATCTGCTGGCACCACAAGCTGCCGCCAAAAAAATTGAACTGGCTTATGACGCAGATGCATCCGTTCCGTGGACAGTTATCGGCGACGTCGTGCGTATTCGGCAGTTGCTGATCAACCTTATCGGCAATGCTCTCAAGTTTACGCAACAAGGTGAGGTGATTGTTTTTATCAAACCCGAGAGCGATAGGCCCTCGACCCATTTGCAATTTTCGGTGCGCGACACGGGCATCGGGATTCCGACGGAAAAACTCGACCGCTTGTTTAAATCATTTAGTCAGGTGGATAGCTCAACCACTCGTCAGTACGGTGGAACTGGTCTCGGGCTGGCGATTTGCAAACGTCTTGCCGAGTTGATGGACGGGAAGATTTGGGTGGAAAGTGTTGCTGGCAAGGGTTCGACCTTCCATTTTTCGGTCGCACTCGAAGCCGACAAAACAGCATCGGCTCCAGTGCTTCCCGTTGTTTCCAAGCGTTTGTTGCTGATCGAAGCCAATCCAACGATTGCTAATTTTGCCAGCCGACAGCTGAAATTGATTGGCTGCGGCATTGATCGAACGTTCTCCTCGGAAGAGGCATTGGAACAATTACGTCGGGAAAAGTACGACGCCATTCTATTGGATGCTCATTTGCCCACAGGAACGGGTGTTGAACTGTTGCGTGACATTCGAAAATTGACCCAGGTGCCGGTGGTTGGGCTTACGCATGTCTCCATTCCCGCCGAAGAAAAAGATTTTGAAGAAGCCGGCGTCACTTTGCTTTTGCGCAAGCCATTGCGGCGTTCAAAGCTGCACGAATTGGGGCAGCGTCTCGCCCGACCAGATGATCAGGTGGTGCCTAAAACGATTCGTCGCGACAGCGCGCAGACGCTCGCAGAACGATTTCCTTTGCGGATTCTTCTGGCCGATGACAACCCGATCAATCAACGAGTCGGTGTGACAATGCTGCGCAAGCTCGGATACCAGCCTGCATGCGTCGAAAACGGTCTGGAGATTATTCAAACGCTAAAGAACCAATCCTATGACATCGTTTTCACGGACGTGCAAATGCCGCAAATGGACGGTTACGAAGCAACGCGGCAAATTCGTGCCAACGAAAAAGAAAGAGGCCTTTCACCCCTCGTCATCATTGCGATGACAGCGAATGCGTTGAAAGGGGATCAGGAAAAATGCATTGAGGCGGGCATGAATGACTATGTTTCCAAACCAGTGCAGATGGAAACACTCCAGGCGACGTTGGAAAAATGGGGCAAAACAATTTACGGTGAGGAAGGCATTGCCTCCGAACCGCTCGCTCCTTCTGCTGCCAAAGCGGCGCCTTTCGATATGAAGCGCTTGCTCGACCTGGTGGACCACCAGGCGGAGGCTTTGAAGGAGTTAATTGAACTCTATACCACCAAAACGCGAAGCCAGTTGGAGAAGCTCAAGGAAGCGATTGCTAAAAATGCGCCGGACGATGTTCGCCGTATTGCTCATAGTTGTGTTGGCTCGAGCGCAGTTTGTGGTATGAATGAAATTGCCGGAATTTTTCGCCAGATCGAACGCAATGGCATGGATGGCAATCTCGCAGACAGTATGAGCCTGCATGCGCAAGCTTCTCAGGAGTTCGAACGGTTGGAGAAATTTTTGACCGACGTTGATTTAACCACGCTGACCAGCACCACAAGCCATTAGTCATGGAAGAGTTAGACCAGTTAGACAGTATTCTTGCCGAATTGAGACGATTAAAAGTTCTCGTTGCGGAAGACGATGAAGTCGCAGCGAAGGTGTTGCAGGTCATCCTCACGAAGTTGGGTTTGAACGTGATGGTAGCGCATGATGGCGCCACGGCCTGGAAAATGTACGAAGAGTTTCTTCCGTCGATTGTGTTGACCGATTGGCAAATGCCGGAATTTAGCGGTATCGAGCTTTGCCAAAAAATCCGAGGTGCCGACCGGATGGATTACACTTACATCATTGTTTTGACCGCTGCGTTTACCAGTAAACAGAACTATCTGGAAGCAATGCAGGCTGGCGCTGACGATTTTCTAAGGAAGCCCTACGAAAAGGATGAATTGGTTGCGCGGTTGTGCGTGGCGCAACGGATCATTAATTTCCACGCGCAGATGCGCGAGCTCCGACAGCTTCTTCCTGTGTGTTCTTATTGTAAAAGCGTCCGCGACGACAAAGATTATTGGCAGAAAATTGAAGTCTATTTGCAGAAGCACACGGGCTCTCACATCACGCACGGCATCTGCCCAAAGTGTGTGGAGAAATATTTCGACAACACTTATCCACTGAAAAACGGCGTGTAAACGCGCCAGGAAAGTAACTATGCGCCCAAATCCAACACCAACCATCCGAGACGAAAGTATTATCAAACATTGCGAGATTATGATCGTTGAAGACGACAGCATGGTTGTGGCCGTGTTGCAGCGTCGCCTGGAAAAAATGGGATATGGTATTTCCTGCTCGGCGGCTTCGGGGGAAGAGGCGCTCGCCAAGGCGCGCAAGTTCAGGCCCGCGATCGTGCTCATGGACATTGTCCTCGAAGGTGCGATGGACGGCATCGAAGCCGCCCAACGGATTCGTGCCGAATTGGACATCCCCGTGGTCTATCTTACGTCACACAGTGACGAACAAACCCTTCATCGGGCGACTATCACTTCCCCGTTCGGTTATATCGTCAAACCTTTCGAAGAAGGTGAATTGCGAGCCGCCATTGAAATCGGGCTCTATCGTCACAAAGCCGATCAACAACTTCGCAAAATGGAACGCTGGCTGGCCACGACTCTTCGCAGTATTGGTGACGGTGTGATCACAACCGATAAAATCGGTCGTGTGACGATGTTGAATGCCGTCGCGGAAAACCTTACCGGGTGGAAGCAGACAGACGCTTTGGGGCAGCGGTTTGATAAAGTATTCCAGGCCATTAAGGAAAAATCCCGCGAACCCATTGAAAGCCCGGCGACTCGAGCGATGCGCGATGGAATGGTGGTAAATCTGGAAGACGATACGATTCTGCTGGCCAAGGACGGGCGCGAAGTTCCCGTTGAAGACAGTGCGGCTCCGATTCGCGATGATGATGGCAAGGTGATTGGTTCAGTCGTTGTTTTCCGCGATGGCTCGCAGCAGCGACGCGCAAAGGCGAGTATCGATGATATTAATAAAGAGTTGGAAGCAAGAGTCCGTCAAAGAACACAACAATTGGAAGCGGCCAACCGCGAACTGGAAGCGTTTACCTATTCTGTCTCCCATGATTTAACGGCGCCAATTCGTGCCATCGATGGTTTCGCCAGCGCATTGGCCGAGGATTACGGCGGTGTTCTGGATGCTGAGGGTAAACGGTTTTTGGAACTCGTCTGCAAAAACACCCGTCGAATGGGACAGATGGTCCAGGATTTCTTGCGCCTTTCCCGCCTTGAGAACAGCCAATTTAAAATGCGCGTTGTCGACATGACGGCTTTAGCAAAATCGGTGATAGACGACCCGGCATTTGCGATGCCGAAAGCTAACGGTAAAGTGGAAATCGATAATTTGCCTGAAGCGTATGGCGACCCTGCGTTCCTGCGTCAGATTTTCGAAAATTTATTGTCGAACGCGATCAAGTATTCCCGCCAAAAAGAGACGCCACGCATTAGCGTTTCCGGGGAGACTAAAAAAGGTGAGGCTATTTATTGTGTGAAGGACAACGGGGTAGGGTTCGACGAAAAGCAAGCCGGCGATTTGTTTGGTGTTTTCCAAAGACTCCATTCCTCGGATGAGTTTGAAGGCAATGGCGTTGGCCTCGCCATCGTGCGCCGCATCGTGCTTCGTCATGGTGGACGCGTGTGGGCGGAGAGTAAGCCGAATAAGGGGTCTTCCTTTTATTTTTGTTTACCGATATCGAAATAAACGATCAGGTAAGGTTGCGTGCGAGGCATTAGTTGTTCGGCGTGGTTCGAGCCGAAAGGGAATGCTAGCTTGCTAACGTGCGTCGGATGTAACTTGCGGTTGGGGTTTGGGGGTGATAGTTCCAGCTGTGGATGGGCGGATTTTGTGGAATCGAGGCAAATTCAGGAACGCCAGCAATAGCATAATGCCGAACATCCCGATCCATTCATCCAAGGAGATTGTGGTTAAAGGATGTTTTTGGAAGGGGAATACGTTTAACAGCAAGGTGAAAATGGGAACGAGGAATAGATATGGCGCGACTTGCTTAAGCTCCTCCCTCTTTAAGGCACATTGCAAACTCCACAGCAATATAAATAAACAAGCGCCGAAGGTTATCGCGACGAGGTAGAGTCTCCAATCATAATGGATGTGTTCCGGTCGAAGTAACCAAGCTAAAAGCAGCATCACAGGACCAATCGGGACAAGTTTTATCAAAAGAATTTCGTGATTGGATCTGGAAAACGTGAGGGTTCGAGTCAATTGCATGTTGATTGCCGCTGTCGCCGCTCCGAAAATGGATAGTAACACGCCAAGAAGCAAAAGTTGCACTCTTCCCGTCGAAGGAAGAAGAAGATTTAAAGTGGCGCGTCCTGACTTGTTATCCATGTGACAAGCCTCCTTCATTTCCGCGCCTCTAAACATCAGATAACAAGCGGTAACGCAACCTGCCATCACAAGCCAATCCCAATACGATGTCCGGCTTCTGCTTTTACCGAAAATTCTTCCAACAATTACGACCAAAGCGGGCGTCAGCGCGTAGTCAATGAAGGTATTGCGCGTTGATCCCAGTGGAGGAAGATTGGCAAGAGAGGTCGAGGCGTAACAGCATCCTGCCGTGACGATCAAAGATAAAACCGTCTTGAGTCCTGTAGGGCCAAGGGGGGGAGGAGCCTGACTCGCAGCCTTTTGGCTGATTGCAACTATACACGAAAGGAGTGCGGCGAAGATGAAGCTGCATCCGAGGAGATAGAAAATATTAAGTGGATTGCTCACGTTGGATCGTGTCCCCTCGTGAGTTATCCATTTTGCGCCGAACTCCAGTCCTGCGCTGGCAAGCCCGGACAGTATGCAGAAGCCCCAAAAAAATAACCTGGATTGTCCGCTGCTCATTCTGTCTTTTTAGTCTTTTGAGCCGTTATATACGCGACTTTGCGGGATTTTGGATCTTTTGGGTTTACCGAATAAGTTTTGTTCTTGATGACGTTGAATCCCGCTGACTCAAACATCGTTGCGATGGAACGTTCGTCGTATTTGCGGACGAGATATACGCACACCTTTTTCTTACCGAGGTACCAAGGTTCTTTGAAGGCCCCGTGTGTGATTAATCTTCGCTCCTTCAGATTGCACCAGAATTCAAAAGTGATTGGATCGGAAGAGCCAGGACTTCCGGTCTGTTGTTGGACCGTTAATTCGATTTTATCCTCTGGATATCCCAGTGCGGTGAATGGTCCCGCGTAGAAGTACTTCAGGTTCTGAACACCTTCTGTAATTTCTTTCTCCGTCTTTGGTTTGTCCTCAATTAGCTGAAGCTCTGTGACCAGGAGATCGTTTGGTCCCATAGCTTTGCCGATATCTTCCAAAGTTTGCATCTCGTCGAGCTGGTTTCCAAGAGTGTTGCCGAATAATAAAAGAACGTTCTGATGATTTTTTGGGAATAGATGGGTGTACCTGTGGAGTTGGTCGATAGAGGCGTTGATTGCGACAATATTGCCCTTTTTCAGAACTCTTCGAAGTATCTGTGCCGCGTCGGTTTCATCATTGGTATTAAGCGCAAGGTCCAACATCGAATAACTGATATCCAAAGGGAAATAGTTAATTGATTGAGCGCCTCCCTTGAGATAGTGCTCTAAAACGATTTGTCCCTTATCAAAGTCGCCAATACCTAAATCAATGACGTTGACAGCGTCGCTCTTCAGATTGGCTAACAACTCCTCATTAATTTTTTCGAAGGCATTTTGTAGTTCGCTTTGAGCTTTATGTTCCTGGCAAAGTCGAGTCCAAAACCATGCCAGACCAGGCCCATAATAAACCATGCTTGAATCCAGGTAGGCAACCGGCTGCTCGCAAACGGAACGCATGGTGGAAAACCAGTCGCGATAGCTGCGAGGGTCCCTGTAAATCGGAAGGGGTGTGTAATTAATGTTGACCGTGTACACATCCGAGTCGTTCGCTGAGTCTCCTTTTTTGTTATAAAAATCTTTTAGCTCTTGAAGCAAAGTGGAGGCTTGTTTTGTAGCCGGAAACGTAATGGTTGAGATGCCGTTTGAAGCGAGTGTAGCCGAAATTTCTCCGGAGGCTAAAGCGACTATATTGCTTGTGCCAAATTTGCCGATGCAAAGGCCCAGCGCCAAAAGCATTTGTTTGTCAATATCGAACTGCGCCTTGCTCGCTGCTGAAATGTCATCAAAGACGAATAAGATCAGGTGTGGCTTAACTGATGCATCGACCAACCCTTTACCCACCTCCTCCGGCTTAAAGTGGAAGAAAATTGTCTTCGGTTCGTCCTCAGCTAAAGGAACGCTATTGAGAGCCTTTACCACCTTGCTTTCGGTGGAAACTACTTTTATGTGAATTTCTTTAGGGGCTGTTTTAATTGGCTCGGGTTTGCTTTTTTCCAGCCAAGGTAATGGTCCGAAGTTTCGAAAGCCGTTATTATCCGTCTTTTTTGCAATTACCTTTGGAACCCAGCCGCCTCCGTTGCTTTCATACCGTCGCAACCACATTTCGATTTTTCCCGTTTGAAGGTTCAAACGAGTAAAATTATATCCGTTCTCCATGGAGGAACTTTCATAGCATGCCGCTGCAGCTATTCGGACGTGTCCATCTGTGCTCACATCGACCCACCCCTGATGTTCATGTCCGTGAAGATGAAAGTTAAATTCGCGTTCCATTAACTGTCGCAAGCGAGGATCTTCAAATTCCGTCAGCCAACCGAAAGGATGATGTGTGAGCGCGATATTTATGTCTGTTTGGCCGAGTTGTTTTTTGATTTCCCCAATTTGCCAATTGCCTCCCATCCACAAAGCTCCACGTTCTAAATCTCGACTGCAGCTCCATGCAGTATTTAAGCTTGCGACGCCAATCGTTTTGCCGGCAATTTTTCTTGTGGCGGCGGAGATAAGTCGTTTCGGGTCAGAGAACTGAGCATAGCCAGCTTCGCGCACGAACGAAGCGAACGCAGCGAGCCTATCCATATAGTTCTCAAATTGTTTTCCGCCTTTTTGGATCAGGCGATCAATTACCGAGGCATCCTTCTGCTGAGAAAGCCAACTGTTTTGATCTTCGGTCACTTCGTTACGATCGACATCGTGATTTCCGGGGATAACAAATACATTTTCCTTGGCCGGTGGGTTCTTGAAGGATAAACGAACTTTTTCAAGAAAATTGGTCGCAGTAGCGAACTGCTGCTTGATATCCGAATCGGGTATACTCCCAAATGCCGCATCTCCGGTGAAAAAGATAAGGTCCGGTTGGAGTTGGTATTCCTTCTCCATTTGTTCCAGGTCTTGAATGAGGGGAGGAATCACTCTTTCTGAATCCCAACCTGTTTTTTGGTCGCAAGCGTGTAAATCCGACAAGTGTAGCCACGTAGTATATTTCATATAAGCCGCCCGTCTCTAAGTTGAAAACCTGTAGCGCCCTTGCGCCGTTAATTTGGGAACGGCAGGCTTATAAGAAGAACGGGAATAGACGTCAAGGGATTTAATGGTAAATCCTATAACGCTCTAAGGTGATTCAGCGGTGACTTTTAGTTATCACGCCAAATCCAGACCAACGTATCCGCCAAGGTTTGTTCAAAGACTCGTTTGTCGCAGTGGGCGGTGTTGCGGGTAAAAACGAAACGATGGTGATAACCTTTTGCTTCCAGGGCAGCCGCGGTGCGTTGGCCGGCCATGACCCAGTTATGATGCGTTTCTTCGGGGTCGTTGGCCCGTAGATCGTTTTCGGAAACGTGAGTGAAAATGCGCAGGGGCTTCTTCGCGCTTTTCTCAATTAATTTCATGCTGGAATGATATTCCCAGGCGCCGAGCGGATACTTTGCTTCTTCTGGAGCATCGTCGTCCTGTTGGTCTACGAAGGTTCCCGAGTAAGCAATGATGCGTCGGAACAAATCAGGACGAAACCATCCCATGCTCAACGCCGCTGCACCGCCAGAACTGCAACCAATCACGGCTCGTTCCCACGGATTTTTTCCAATGCGGAGATGAGGATAGGCGGCTTTGATTTGCGCGTTGGACAAAACGGCAGGGAAAACTTCGTCGTTAATGAAACGGGCGAGTCGATCGGACATGGTGTCGTATTCCAAGCCGCGTTCGCTGTTTTTGCCGTCGTTACCGCCATTTTCAACGGCGATGGCGATGAAGGGCGGCAGTTTACGACGGGGATCTTTGGAAATGGTCAAATTATCGAGGGCATTTCGGATCAGTTTCATTTGCCCAGGACCGTCGTGAATGACCAGAACGGGGGCAGGTGTTCCATCCTTATAGGCGGCGGGAATGTAAACAAAGATTCGGCGAAGATCCCGGACCGGCTTGTTTTGCGGCTCCAGGGTTTTGTCGGTGCCTGGAAAAATTTTACTGTCGGCAAGACGCAGGGTGAATTCGAAGTATTGACCTTTCGGATTACCAAGATCGGTCAGGTCGCGATCAATGGTATAGTCGGGGCCGATCGTGAAGGCGCCATCGCCGTCGTGATCGGCGGCTGAAGTATGCGCGTGTTGGGTGGCGCAACCGAGACCAGTGAACAGGCAAAGTGACAATGATAAGAGTAGGCGCATCGGGAGGACTTTGAGCAGTTTGGGGTGAAGTTTGAAGCCAGAAGTCTGGTTTGGTGATAGAGATCGCCAGCAGTGGAATGCTCTGCAGATTTCAGTTGCGGGAAGATTCTGAGAGTACTTTTGGAGGCGTAATTCCGGTCGCCGTTGATTTGAAGGGGAAGCTATGGCTGGATGGAGAATCTGGAACAAAATGAAGATCCGAAAAGGGGAGGGCCCGAATGGCGCTTCGTTCAACATGTGAAGATGAAAATTCATGGCGTTTTTTCGTAAAGTTTGCCATGGTTTTGACTCCCCTATGACAGCGAAGTCCTTTCCAACCAAAAGGCTGAGCGACGGAAATGTCCGAGCGCCAGTGAATTCTATTTTTGGGTTCTGCCTTGGTGTCGCTATTTTTCTCACAACGGGCTTTTTGCCTGTGAAAGGTGACTCCGTGACGGCCCTTGAGTTTGATGGGATGGATGACCTGGTAGAAATCCCTTCCAAGCCGATCCTTGGGAATACCTTCACCGAAGAAGCGTGGATTTTGCCATCGCCGAAAGACGATCGGTACCACGGGATTGTTGGATATCCATCCACCAATGTGAATTTTCGGGCGCCGGGCATTTGGATTGTTCGACAAACCTGTTTGCACGCGGGATTTGGTGATGGAAAAAACTGGATGGCGTTCAGTTCCGAGCCAAACGCCATCGAACTCAACGTCTGGAATCATGTTGCGGCTACCTACGACGGAAATGTTTATCGGCTCTATGCGAACGGAACCGAAGTGGGGTCATTAACGGTGAGGAAAACGCCGTTGCGGCAACACGTGTCCAGGATTGGACGTGTCGATTATTGGTTCCCGGGTGCGATTCGAGAAGTGCGGCTATGGAATCGGGCGCTGACCTCCGAAGAAATCCGCGCGCAGATGATGAAAAAGATGACCGGCGCAGAGAGGGGATTAGTGGCCTATTTTCCGCTTGACGATGGCGACGGGCTTGAGGCGAAGAATGCGGTTCCCGACGGGAAAAACGGCAAACTGATGTACGGCCCGCGATGGATTACGTCCACCGCCCCTGTGGCGGCCAAAGCGTTGAAAAACCAGGCGATGGCAAGCGGGCCGGGTTCTGTGGAACACTTTTTACCCAATGGCGACAATGTCGCGCCCGATGCACCAGTCGAAATCGTTCTGCACAAAGCTGCGGAGAAGGTCGAGCTTTCCGGCATTCGATTGAGCTTCGACAAAGCGCTGGTGGAACCGACCATTACGACCAATGAAATGGGTTCATTGCTCCTGCATTACGAAACAGGAAAGTTGCTCGAAGCGGGATCACCACACACGGTGGATCTTTCGTATGTGGTGACCGGGAAACCGGAGACAAACGAATTTTCTTACAACTTTTCGATCAGCACGAGTGTGATCCTGAGCCGGTGATCGAATTATTCGAAGTCGTAAACGACGACTTTTTTGCAGGTCTTTTTAAAGACGCCGTTCACAAATTCCACGTGCATGGGATGCACTTGATAATCGTCCTGCGCTTTCTTGCTGGGAAACACCAGGTTCAATGCGACCTGGTAAGATTGGTCTACGACGGGACGATGGCTGCCAACCATTTTACCTGCATGAAAGCTGAGCACGCCGGGAATGGGTTTGAGATATTTCTCCATGCCGGCGAGCAATTCGTCTGCGGCATTGGGATTGGCCGGATCGGTCCAGAAAATGACAACGTGTGAAAACATGGGCGGGAGTTAAGCAAGTTCTCGCGACGATGTCATCAAGGGAGTGCGCCGGGAAACGCAATGAACGAATGCGAACCAGATGGGAATTGAGATGCCCCTTCGCAACTCATTTCTTCTCCCAATGACCGAAGCGATCTTTGGGGATCTTGGCGTTTTCCGGATAAACCAGATAGACCGTATGATGCGATTTGGCCCAGGATTTCAAAACATTTTCGCGCTTATATAAATGACGCACACTCGCACCGACCCTCGTGCCGGGATCGTTAATGTAAACATCGCCTTTTTCATCGAAGCCGACGCAAACCGTCAAATGGCCGGAACCGGTGCTTTTACGGCCGTCCTCCAATAAATTCCATGGGCCGGAAATGACCACTGGGATCCCGGCGGCGATCCAGTCTTCCAGTTCCGAGATATCGTCAAATCGCGTCACATACGAGCGCATTTTGTTGAAACTACCCGCGAACGCCGTGTTAAAAGGCCAGTTACCACTGGCATGCCAGCCGGCATCGTAGACTGCTGTGGCGATTTCGGGCACATCTAGCTTCATCTCGGGACGGTGCAGGACATCCGACCATCGACACAACACCATCGAGAGCGACGTCGGACTGCACCACCCCTGTTCGTCGGGATAGGCGTTCTGCGACTTTTCCGGTGTGGTTACGATTTTGCCCCAGGCGGAGCGATTCGCTGGTAAAGAAGGCATCGGAACCGTGGTATTCGCGAACGAAAGACCGAGAAACTTCAATTGCGGTTTTATTTTTCCTTCACCGCCGAGCGTGATGCGTAATTGAGTGCCGATTGCCGGTTGGTTAACTACGAGCGTGTCGGTTTCAACATTTCCATCCGCATCTTTTTGTCCGCGAACGCTGGTGCGAGGAAATTTTTCATTGTCAGGCGACCAGTTCGCCACCGTGTAAAACTTGGTTTTTTCTTCGCGATTCTTGAAAATTGCCGAAGCTTCGATTTTAACGAACGTGCCGGTTGGTGCATTGACATTCCACGACACGATCAACTCGTTCCAGGGAATTCTGGCATCCATGTTTTCGGAGAGCAGCATGATGTCGCCGTTTTCGGCTGTGCTTTTGCTGAATGACGAAAAATTCTTAATACCAACGAAGCGGCTGAAAGTTTCGTCAGCGAAAACAGCGGTTTGAATGAACAGAATTGAAGCGAAAACAGGAAAAGCCTTTAGGAATCTCAAGGACGACATGGTCGGGACTTTTGCAGGTTGGCGGAGTCAAGTCGAGTGTGTTTGAATCGGCTGGGCTGATGATTAGGAAGGATTATAAAACGCAATTTTAGGGGAAAATTGAGCAATAAATCTAATGCGTTTTATTAACCGCTCCTAATTCGTGAAAAATTTCACAAACTTTTCTTGCTGATTTTGGGCTATTTGCCTAAACATCGTCCCGTTCGCGGTAAAACAGGCTTTCTAATGACGAGGTCTGTTATCTGAAAATCCAAGATAGGCGGCGTTTTTACACGCGCTGGCCTGTCGCTGAATACCAAATGTCAGACATTTTTCCAAAGTGGACCAACCATCTGCCGTTGCAGGTGGCGATGGGCGCGTTGATCGCTGGCAGCGCGATTGTTGCTGGTTGCTGGTATTACATGACGCCGGCTTACGCGAACGTTGGTTACCAACCCGTCCAGCCCGTTGCATTTTCCCACGAAATTCACGCCGGTCAGCTCGGAGTTGACTGCCGTTATTGCCACAGCGCAGTCGAAAAATCCTGGTATTCAAATATCCCGTCGGCTTCCACTTGCATGAATTGCCATTCGCAGGTGTTAAAGGACGATCCAAAATTGGCGCTGGTTCGTGAGAGCGCCCAAACCGGTAAGCCTATTCCGTGGGTTCAAATCCATAAGGTGCCGGACTACGTTTATTTCAACCACTCCGTGCACGTCAACCGTGGTGTCAGCTGCGTGAAATGTCACGGTCAGATCAATCACCTCGACGAAGTGCGTCAGGAAAAACCGCTGTCCATGAGCTTCTGCCTGGACTGCCATCGTGATCCTGCGGCGAACATCCGTCCGACCGACAAGGTTACGGATTTGGATTGGAAGTGGAGCAGCGATTCCAAAGAAAACGACAAATTGCAGAAGCTTCACGGCAAGGAACTTGTCGAGAAAATGCACGTTGAATCGTTGCAAAATTGCTCAGCCTGTCATCGATGAAAACAATTCCACCAGTTTGTCCGGAGCCCGAAGGCCAGAAATATTGGCGTAGCCTCGACGATTTGGCTGCAACGCCGGAATTTCAGCAGATGGTGGAACGCGAGTTCCCGCAAGGCGCGAGCGAGCTTAGCGATCCTGTCACCCGCCGTAATTTCATGAAGTTAATGTCGGCTTCCGTCCTTTTGGCGGGGGTTGGCTTGACTGGTTGCCGTCGTCCGGAAGAGAAGATTCTTCCGTTTTCGAAGCAGCCGCAGGGGTACACTCACGGCGTTCCAGAATATTTTGCTTCAGCTCGACCAACTCGCCGTGGTGCGGTGCCGGTGTTGGTTAAGTCCAGCGATGGGCGGCCGACAAAGATTGAAGGTAACGCGGATCATCCTGCTTATCAGGGAGCGGCGAACCCGGAGGAAGCGTCATCTCAGTTCAAGCATGGTGGCACGGACCTTCTCACGCAGGCCTCGGTCCTGAATCTCTACGATCCGGACCGTGCGATGCGTATCGCTAAAGATGGTAAGGAAGTGTCGCAAGCCGCTGCCTTCGATTTCCTTGCCGAAATTTCCAGGAACAGCCTGGAAAATGAAGGTGACGGTATCTGTTTCCTTTTGGATCACAGCAGTTCTCCTTCCCGCCAGCGGTTGCAACGGCTGATTAGTGAAAAGTACAAGCAGGTTCGTTGGTTCTCATATGAACCAGTGGATCTGACGGTTTCTGATCAGGCGGCTTCAGGATTCTTTTACCGTGAAAATCTCAAGGTGGAATATCACCTTGAAAAGGCTGAGCGAATTCTTTCACTCGATTGCGATTTCATTGGTGCCGAGCAGGAAAGTTTTCGTCTGATCAAAGGCTTCAGCAAAGGTCGTCGGCTGGAAAAGCCGGAAGACCGCATGAATCGCCTCTACGTTGTAGAAGGTCTATTCACGTTGACCGGGGCGAATGCTGATCATCGTCTGCGCGTTGCGACCAGCCAGATTATTGCGATCGCAGCTCGCGTTGCCGCTGAAGTTCAGAAGGCAGTTGGCGGTAAAACGTTGGTGAATTTTGACGCACTTCAAAACGCCTACAAGTTCTCGGAAGCCGAAACGAATTGGATTACTGAATGCGCTAAAGACCTCGTTGAGCACCGCAAGAAGACTGTTGTTTGCGCAGGTTACCGTCAGCCTAAAGCTGTTCACGCTATTGCGCACCTGATCAATCAGATGTTGGAGAACCTGGGAAATACAGTGATTTTCTTCCAGGCCCCGAAAGTGGAAGAAGGATCTATCCAAAAACTGACGGACCGTTTGAATCAGGGAAAAGTCAAAACGCTTGTCATTGTCGGTGGTAATCCCGCTTATAACGCTCCGGCCGAACTCAATTTTGCTGCTGCGTGCAAACAAGCTGGTACGGTGATTCGTCTCGGGTATTACGAAGATGAAACGGCCGCGGTCAGCAACTGGAATTTTCCTCAGGCGCATTACCTCGAATCCTGGGGCGACGCTCGCACGGGCGATGGCACGTTGACGCCGGTTCAGCCTTTGATCGAGCCTCTCTTCAATGGCGTTCGTGAATTGGAATTTCTAGCCCGCCTCGCTGGCCTAACGCCAACCAGCGCTTACGAAATCGTTCGCGAAACGTTTCAGGAAGAGATTTTTCAGGGCAAAGCCAAAGACGCTTACTCGGATGAGATTTGGAAGCGCTTCCTGCATGATGGATTCGTCGCGGGAACCGCCGGCCGTTCTTATCTCGCTGATTTCGAAAAAGAAAAAGTCGGCGAATTTTTTGAAAAAATCGACATGGACAACCGCCCAAGCGTCAACGCGCTTGAAGTGGTTTTCCATCGTGACTACAAGGTCGACGACGGTCGTTACAATAATAACGGCTGGTTGCAGGAATTACCTGATCCGATCACCAAGATGACGTGGGAAAACGTTATCCTGATGAGTTATAAGACCGCAAAGGAACTCAATCTGATTGTTCAAAACAAAGAGAACAATCGCATTGAAGTTCCGATCATCAAAGTGCAGGTCGACGGCCGAGAAGTAGAAGGGCCGGTTTGGGTCCAGCCGGGTATGGCTGATTATACCCTTGGAATGGCGCTTGGCTATGGCCGCGTTCGCAGCGGTCGTGTCGGCAAAGGCGTGGGTTACAACGCTTATACCATCCGCACGACCCATGGTGCTTATGTGACCGCAGGTGCGAAAGTCACAAACACTGGAAAACTTTTCCCGTTGGCGACGACGCAGGATCACTGGGCGATGGAAGGTCGTCCGATCATCCGTGAAGCAAATCTGGAAGAATACCGTAAGAAGCCAGACTTCGCGAAGGCCATGCAGATGGAAGAGCCATCCCGCATGCCCCACGAAAATCCAGATGGCCGCCTTTATCCCAACCCCTTGGACAAAGCGAAAGATTCCGCTGTCCACTGGTGGGGTATGTCGATTGATTTGAACAACTGCGTTGGCTGTTCTGCCTGTATGGTGGCCTGCCAAAGCGAAAACAATATTCCGATTGTTGGTAAAGAACAGATTCGCAACAACCGCGAAATGCACTGGATCCGTATTGATCGTTATTACACCAGTGCGCTGCCTTGGAAGAAGGCGGATGCTCCGTGGAAAGACGACGCGGAACGCGAAAAGCAGGCTGAAACACACATGGCTGATCCTCAGATGGTCACCCAGCCGATGCTCTGCCAACATTGCGAAAAGGCTCCATGCGAAAACGTATGTCCAGTGAATGCGACGGTTCACGACCAGGAAGGTCTGAACGTCATGGTTTACAACCGGTGCGTCGGTACGCGCTATTGTTCCAATAACTGTCCATACAAGGTTCGTCGCTTTAATTACTTCGATTACAACAAGCGTCCGCTCGACATGCTCAAAGAGCCGTATGCCGCTCCTCTGGTTCATTCAACCGGTGGCGAGTGGGATATGTCTCGCTGGGCTAAAGAGCCAGAAAGCAGCTATCGCCCGGATCAGGAGTGGGAACTCTTGAAGCTGGTGAAGAATCCGGATGTCACCGTTCGTATGCGCGGTGTCATGGAGAAATGCACCTTCTGTATTCAACGCATCGAACAAGCGAAGATTGCCCAGAAGGTCAAGGCACGTTCGGACGGCGATATCGAAGTGAAGGATGGAGCTGTGACAACAGCATGCGCGCAGGCTTGCCCGGCGGAAGCAATTGTTTTCGGTAATATCAAAGATCCGAACAGCCGTGTGTCGAAGTTGAAGGCCCAGGAACGCGATTACGCCGTTCTGGAATTCCTCGCGACCAAGCCGCGTTTGACTTACATGGCGAAAATTCGCAACCCGAATCCTGCAATTAAGGATTCATTCAGCGAAGCGCCTGGAAGTCTCAAAGAATATCTCGGTCAGCACAATGAGAACCCATTTGAGAGTCACGAATCTGGCTCAGGGCACGGAGCCCATTCAGCTCCTGAACACGCTGAGAAAGGAGCGCACTAATGTCTGAGCAAACGACTTTAAAGTTGTCGCCTCCGCCTGCGGCGTTGGAACGTGAGCCATTAGTCTCGAACAATCGCTCCCCTGGTTGGATTTCTAATCAGATCGCACAAATTGCAGAAGGCAAAACGCCGATGTGGTGGTGGCTTGCCTTCATTCCGAGCGTCATCATGATGACGATTCTCTTCTCCATGTTGATTTACCAGATTTCAACTGGTGTCGGTGTTTGGGGAAATAACCACCCCGTCATGTGGGGCTGGGACATCATCAACTTCGTCTGGTGGATCGGTATCGGTCACGCTGGAACGCTGATTTCAGCGATTCTTTGCTTGTTGCGTCAAAAATGGCGTACCGCTGTTAATCGTTCCGCTGAAGCGATGACCATTTTTGCTGTTATGTGCGCCGGTATTTATCCGGCCCTGCACACAGGCCGTGTCTGGTATGACTGGTTCCTGTTTCCGATTCCAACGGCGAATGCGCTGTGGCCGCAATTCCGTTCACCACTGATGTGGGACGTGTTCGCGGTATCGACTTACTTCACGGTTTCCGTGTTGTTCTGGTACGTTGGACTGGTTCCTGACCTGGCGATCATGCGTGATCGTGCGAAGACGAAGATTCGTAAGTTCGCTTACGGATTGTTCTCACTCGGTTGGACTGGTTCAAATCGTCACTGGAGCAATTACGAAAAGGCATACCTGATTCTCGCAGGTCTTTCGACGCCTCTCGTGTTGTCCGTGCACTCCATCGTCTCTTTGGACTTCGCTGTTTCTCAACTTCCTGGTTGGCATACAACGATCTTCCCGCCGTACTTCGTTGCTGGTGCTATTTTCTCCGGCTTCGGGATGGTGTTGACGCTATTGATTCCTATCCGCCGCCTCTGCCGTCTCGAAGACATCATCACGATGCGCCACATCGACCTGATGTGCAAAGTGACGCTCGCGACGGGTTCTATTGTAGGTTACGCCTACGGCATGGAATTCTTTATCGCGTGGTATGGTGGTAATCCATTTGAACGTTATTGCTTCATCAACCGTGCCTTCGGTCCCTACTGGTGGGGCTATTGGTCGATGATTATCTGTAACGTTGTGGTTCCGCAGTTTTTCTGGGTCAAGAAGTTCCGCCGCCATCTGCTGTTTGTCTGGATCCTTTCGATCCTCGTGAACATCGGTATGTGGTTTGAACGTTTCGAAATTATCGCAACGTCTCTGCATCGCGACTTCCTGCCAGGTAACTGGGGTTATTTCCGCCCGACCTGGGTGGACATCACCACGTTCCTCGGAACGTTCGGATTGTTCTTCACGATGTTCCTGCTCTTTATGAGATTTTTGCCGATTATTGCGGCTTCTGAAGTCAAAGCCGTCACGCCTCAAGCGGATCCCCATCATCCGTTGGGTGGCGCGAAAGGAGGGCATCACTAATGAGTGCGACTCCTCGTCCATACGGATTGATTGCCGAGTTCGATAGTCCAGCCGATACGATGCACGCCGCCGAAAAGGTGCGTGACGCCGGTTTCCGCAAATGGGACGTGTTTACTCCATTTCCGGTCCACGGAATGGATCAGGCAATGGGATTGAAGAATTCCAAAGTGGGTTATTTCTCCTTCATTGGCGGCGTGAGCGGGTACACGCTCGGAATGTTAATGATCTGGTTCATGAACGCGATTGACTATCCGATTCTGGTCGGTGGCAAGCCGATGTTCAGCCCGTTCTATTCATTCCCGCCTTCATACGAATTGACGATTCTATTGGGATCGTTTGGTTCGATTGCGGGTATGTTGTTCTTGAACCGTTTACCACGCCTTCATCATCCGTTGTTGAAGAATGTGCGTTTCAAACTGGCGACGCATGACAAGTTTTTCGTCGTCATTGAAACGGCGGATCCAAAGTATTCTGAAACAGAAACCCGCAAGTTGCTGGAATCTCTCGGCAGCAAGCACATCGAGGTAGTGGAGGAATAATGCGAGGCTTTTGTAAATATTTCTTGCTCCCGCTCGTGCTCGTTGCGATCACGATCGTCGTAATCGCAGGTCAACGCGGCAGTCTTTCGCGTAAACCGCCGATTGAAATCTTCCCGGACATGGATCGCCAGCCGAAGCTGCGTCCACAGACGTTCAATCAGATTTTGCCCGGCAATCTCAGTTCGCAGCCGCATCCGGCCAACACGATTGCGCGTGGTTCTCATTTCGAAAACACCCCGGTGAATACTGGTCGTGAAACGACTGGCACGAATTGGGTTGAAATCAATCCGATGCCTTTGACCGACTCCCTTTTGAATCGCGGTGAAGAGCGTTACAACATCAGTTGTGCTCCTTGCCACGGCGCGATTGGTGATGGCAAAGGTATTACCGGCAAATATGGCATGGTGGCGATGGCGAATTTTCATGACAAACGCCTCGTGACCATGGCTGACGGAGAAATTTTCAACACGATTACTTACGGAAAGAACCTGATGGGTGCGTATGGTGGTTTGATTTCCGTTGAAGATCGTTGGGCGATTATTGCCTATGTCCGTGCTCTGCAACGCAGCCGTTTGGCTTACGTTGATGAATTGCCGGCCAATGTTCAGTCCTCTTTCAAAAAATAGATATGAGTTCGCACGGTGAATCACATAAATCTGAGCCGCTCGATTTGTCGCGCTGGCGCAACGTGCCGATTATCTTGATGGTCGTCGGCGGTATTGGCACCGCGATCGGACTCGCTGTCGATCAGAAGCAATTCGGTTATTCCTGGCTGCTCGCATTCATGTTCTGCGTGAGTCTGGCGATGGGTGGTTTCTTCCTGACCCTGGTCCATCACTTGTTTGATGCCAGTTGGTCTGTTGGGATTCGCCGTATTAACGAGCATCTTGGCGCCTTGTCTTACCAGGTGCTTCCATTCTTGTTCATTCCTATTGCGATTCTGGCTCCCAAACTCTATCCGTGGATTGCTGAGTTTGGAACGGCGGCTGGTGCGCATGATCATGCATTGCAGGCGAAGCAGCCATTGTTTACACCAAAAGGTTTCTACATCGTTTCGATTCTCAACTTCGTGCTCTGGTTCATCTTTGCTCGTGGTCTGAAAATGTTGTCTCTCAAACAGGATCAGAGCGGCGCTCCTGAAGTCACGGAAAAGCTTCGTATCTTTTCTTATCTCGGCATTTTTGTTTTCGCGATCACGCTGACACTCGGTGCCATCATGTGGATGAAGGCGTTGATGCACGAATGGTTCTCCACGATGTATGGTGTTTATTATTTCGCGGGCAGCGTTTGGTTAACATTGACCACCGTCTACCTGATCGCCGCGATTTTGAAGCGTCAGGGGCCGCTTGCTCCGGTGATGCTGCAAAAGCAGTTTTACTTTATCGGATCTTTAATCTTCGCGTTCACGGTCTTCTACGCTTACGTGACGTTTTCTCAATATTTCATTATCTGGAACGCCAATATGCCGGAAGAAACGTTCTGGTATGTGGTTCGTGAAAAAGGAAATTTCTGGGATCTCGGCATGATTCTGATCTTTGGACATTTCTTCGTGCCGTTCCTCGCTCTGCTTCGTATCGATGTAAAGCTCGCGTTGCCTGTGATGGTTCCGGTCTTTATTTGGGCGTGGATCATGCATTTCGTTGATTTGGAATACAACATTGGTCCAGTGCCTCATCCAAACGGCATCACGCCAGGTAGCATTGCGCTCGATATCGCCTGCCTCATGTTCATGATCGGCCTGATGGCTTTTGTCTGGCTCCGCAATTATCGGGCGCACGCTCCGTATCCGCTGCGTGACCCTCGTCTGGCGGAAGGTCTCGATGTTTATGTGCCTCCGGCCGGTGCTTCAACCGGTCATGCAAAATAATGAACCGTTACCCTGAAACTAATTTCAACGGAGGAACCAATGAATAACGAAACCGATTGTGGATGCAAAAAGAAAGCAGCCTACGTCATTGGTATCGTCGGCTCCTTTCTCATCGTGGGCGGTCTGGTCTGGTTCATGATCCAGAAAACCCGTCCGGAAGGTCTCGGCGAAGATCGCGCTGCTCTGCGTCGCAAGAATTTAACGGAACTGAAGGGTGTCAATGCGGAGGTACTCAATAATTATGGCGTGCTTGATGCGAACAAAAAGATTGCTCGTCTTCCGATCGCTGAAGCCAAACGCATCCTGATTGAAGAATGGAAGGACGGCAAAGCCGGTCGTTCCAACCTCATTGCTCGAGTGGAAAAAGCTACGGCTGTTCCACCGAAAGCCCCGGAAAAGAAGAGTGAATTTGAATAAAATCCGCGCGCTTAAATTAAAATGACGTCAGTGTCCGCAAATCCAACCGACGCCAGCGCGGTAAAATATTCCACCGCCGAAATCGACGCTTCCTGTCGTGGCCCTGTCTTGTTCCTGTTTGTCACGGGAGCGATCTGGCTCGTGCTGGGATCCATCCTTGGACTGATCGCGTCGATCAAACTGCATGCTCCCGGAATGATGTCCGCTTGCCCCTGGATGACTTATGGTCGTCTGCAGGCTGCGCAAACGGATATGTTCCTTTACGGCTTTGCTTCCGAAGCTGCGATCGCTTTGGTGCTCTGGCTTACCTCGCAGTTGGGACGCGTTCCACTGGCTCGCCCTTCTGCTGCGTTCGTCGGTGCCATTTTTTGGAACGTTGCCCTCGCGATTGGTGTGCTGGGCATCCTGTCCGGTGACAGCACGGGTTTCGAATGGTTTGAAATGCCCCGTTACGCCGCACCGCTGTTCGTATTCTCCTTTATCCTGATTGGTCTTGTCGCCGTTGTGACCTATCATTCCCGTCTTGAAAGAACCACTTATGTGTCACAATGGTTCTTGCTGGCGGCTCTATTCATTTTGCCCTGGGCGTTGACGACGGCCAACTTACTGCTCCTGATCCAGCCGGCTCGCGGTGTAATGCAGGCGGTTGTTGATTACTGGTTGATTTCGAATTTTCTGTATCTCTGGCTGGTGGCAGTTGCGGTCGCAACATTGTTCTACTTTGTCCCAAAAATTTCGAATCAACCGTTGCACAGTTACTACCTCGCGCTCTTTGCTTTCTGGATTTTCATCCTGTTCGGTGGCTGGTGTGGTGTTCCTGCCGGTGCACCGCTTCCGCGCTGGATGCCCGCCGTGAGTGCTGGCGTTCGCATGCTTTTGTTGATTCCGATCATCGCCATTGTTTTGAATTTGCGCCGCACGGCTGCAAACAGCACGGTGAAAGGAAACGTCATCTTGCGCTTCATGAATTTCTCGACGTTCAGCCTCTTGCTGGCTGGTTTGGCGACGGCCGGGAATTCCCTTCCGTCTGCCAGTGACGTGACTGAATACACATTGTTCTCCAGCGCGCTTTCTTCGCTCTGGCTTTATGGCGTCGTCGCGATGGCGTTCTTCGGTGCGATTTATTACATCGTTCCGCGCCTGACGAATCTCGACTGGTGCAAACCAGCATCTGTGAGTGCACATTTCGGATTGGCTGCCCTGGGCCTATTGATTCTGGTCGTCGCCTTTGCGGTGGGTGGAATAAAGCAAGGTCAGGCTGCCAATGCTGGCACCAACTTCGTTGCCATGCCATTCCTGGGCGCCAGCACGATGGGACTTCTTTTGATGGCGCTGGGTAATTTGATTTTGCTCGGAAATCTGCTCGGTATTCTCCGCCGCCGTTGCCGTGCCTGCTGCAATTGTAACAGCGACGACAAAGGAGGTAAGCGATGAACTACGGACCGCTCGTTTTCCTTGGTATCTTTTTTACATTCAGTCTTTCGTGGATCGGAATGATTTTCAGTCCACAGCTGCAGGTCGGTTCGCAGAAAATTTTCCAATCCGAAGAAACCGGTCAGCGCTATCCATCGGCCCATGCGGGACAGGTGAATCAAGGCGAACAACTTTATCGTTCGCTCGGTTGCGCTGCCTGTCATACTCAAGTTGTTCGTGCGAATGATGTTGGTCCGCTCGGTGTCCGCATCACTGTGGCCCAGGATTATCTGTTTGAAAATCCAGTGATGCTCGGTTCGCAACGCCTTGGTCCCGATTTGAAGAACATCGCGCTGCGTCGCCCCGACATGACATGGCACCTTCAGCATCTTTATAATCCACGTTCCGTTGCCGGCTCTGAAAAATCTTCCATGCCTCCGTACAAATTCCTTTTCAAGGAAGTGAAATTGAAGGAAGGCGAGAAGCCATCGGTGGATTCCATCTTGGTCAAAGGGGATACCCAGGTCATTGCGAAGCCAGAGGCATATCAACTGGTCAGTTATCTGTTGAGTCTGCACGCGGAAACCGCGCTGTTTGAAGCTCCTTTGCCACAACCGAAGACCAATGCGGCACCGGCAGAAGCGGCCACCAATGCGCCCGCGACGAACGCAGCAACGACCAATTCTTCTGCGAAATGAAATCCGACGCGAAACATATCAATCAGCCGGTAGGCGACGAAGCGCCACCGCAAGTGAACTACGCGCCGGCCCCGGTCATTTTCTTTCTCGTTTTAGCCGCAGGGCTTTTCGCAGCCGGTTTGTTCGTGGATCATTACAGCGGTGATTTCAGTCAGAAGGTTTACGCTCCGTATAAATCTGTCGAACACGTGGCCACGTTCCAGCCCAAGAGCGCGGGGGGTGAAATAGCGAAGAAGGGTGCCCAGGTTTATAACGTCGCTTGCGTTCCTTGCCATCAGGCCGGGGGACAGGGTGTTGCTGGTCAATTCCCTCCGCTGGCCGGATCTGAATGGGTCAACACCGAAAATCCAGAGCGGATGATTCGTATCGTCCTCAACGGTTTTGCGGGGCCAGTGAAAGTCAAAGACGCTGATTACAATGGCGCAATGCCTCCATGGCGCGACAGCTATAAGGATGAAGACATTGCCGCAGTGATTACTTTTGTTCGCGGTAACAAGGACTGGGGTAACAAAGCGTCCGCCGTTAAGCCTGAGGACGTGAAGAAAGTTCGCGACGCCACCGCCGACCGCACCACAGCGTGGAGTTCTGAAGAGCTTCAATCTGTTCCTGAAAAGTAGAACAATTATCTAAGAAAACAAAAAGCCGCCCGGTTACTCCGAGCGGCTCTTTTTTTTTGTAGTGCCGGGCTTTGGCCAAACGCATCTTCCAAGTGAGATTGTCTTGCCCGTTGGATTCGGGAGCTGAGAGGTTTTCTAACGGTGATCGGAGATCAGCCGTTCAAAGCGCCAGTCGATGCTTAGACCGCCTTCGGCAACTCCTGCCAGAGCAGGGCGCTCATCCGAATGCCCTTATCGAAGCATTCCAGGTCGAACTTTTCGTTCGGGGAATGAGCATTATCGTCAGGCAACGCAAGGCCGAGCAGCAAGGTGTCGGCGCCGAGAATCTTTTTGAACTGCGTAACGATCGGAATCGATCCGCCTTCGCGCATGAGGATGGGTTCGCAACCAAACGCTTCCTTCAAAGTTTTCAACGCTGCTTGTGCCACCGCACTCGTGGGCGAGACGATGTATGGTTCGCCGCCGTGACCGGCTTTGATGGTCATGCGGACCGTCGGAGGACAAAGCTTCTTTAATTGTTTCAAAACAGCTGCTCGGACCTTGGTCGGATTCTGATTCGGAACCAGACGGAACGTCAGTTTGGCGCGAGCCCACGCGGGGACGATCGTTTTGCTGCCATCGCCCTGGTAACCGCTGGTTAGTCCGTTGATTTCGATCGTCGGACGTGCCGCGCGTTGTTCGAATGGCGTGAATCCTTTTTCACCGAAGAGCTTCGGCACACCGAGAAACTTCTGATACGCCTTTTCACTCATCGGAATGCGCTTGAACTGCTTCCGTTCGTATGCCGAAAGCTTTTCGACGTCATCGTAAAATCCAGGGATCGCAATGCGACCGTTTTTGTCCCGGAGCTTCCCGAGCAGTTGGCAAAGAGCCATAGCCGGGTTATCGACCGTGCCGCCGTAAATGCCCGAATGCAAATCCCGCGACGGACCATCGAGCTGGATTTCCACCGCGAGAATGCCGCGCAACGCGTAGGTTAGCGCGGGAAATTTTTTGTCGGGCATCCCGGTGTCGGAAACAACCACGCTCTCGACGTCCAATTCGTTTTTGTGTTGTTGCAGGAATTCCGCGAGATGTTTGCTGCCGACTTCTTCTTCGCCTTCGATGACGAAGGTGATGTCGCAGGGAAGTTCCGTCCCGGTTTTGAGATACGCTTCGACGGCTTTTAAATGGGCAAGGTTTTGTCCTTTGTTATCGCTGGAGCCACGGGCAAACAACGAAGTGCCTTCAATCCGGGGCTCGAAAGGAGCGGACTTCCAAAGATCCAGCGGCTCGGGGGGTTGCACGTCGTAATGGCCGTAGACCATGATGTGCGGTTTCTTCTTGCCGGTGCGTGGAGTTTTCGCGACCACGACGGGATGACCGGCCGTGGGATACAACGTCGTCTCCAGCCCGATGTTGCGGCAATGATTTACCAGCCACTCAGCGCATTTGACGAGATCGGCGCGATGCTGTGGTTGAGCAGAAACACTCGGGAAACGGACGTAATCACAAAGCTCGCGAACAAAACGGTCGCGATTCGTTTTCAGGTAATCCAGAACGGCTTCCATGGCGGTCGACTGTAGGGTTGATTTGTAATTAGAGCAGTAAAATTTCGCGGGCGGTTATTTCTTCTTTTTGAAGATGTTAATGATGCCGTTGACGGCATCGACCGCATTGTTTGTCTGCGTTTGAGCTGGCTGGTTGGGATTGGTCGCTGGCGCTGCGTTGGTGCTCTTGCCACTGAAGATGCCGCCGACTCCTTGTAAAATCGCTCCGGGCGCCTGCAGCACCTGGCCTGCTGTGCCTCCTACGCGACCGCCAACGGCTCGTCCGAGGACAGCTGTGAGCGCCAGTTTGTTGACGTCCGCTTCTGGTTTACCAAGGGTTCCCTTCAACTTTACAAAATTGGGCAATAAAACGTAGGCATCGTTGGTCGTTGCATTCGCCGGCATCAGTCCCGCCTTTTGAGCGAGGCCACGACTGAGATAAAAGTTTACGGGCCAATTGTTGATCGGCGAATTGGTGAGAATATTGGCAATCGGAATGACTCCGGCTGTATCCGCTCTGAAGGCCTGGCTTACAATTTCACCTTTTTTCAGATCAATTTGACCTGTGCCGGGAAATTGAATCTTCGTGTCGACCCAATTGAGCGGAGTGCTGAGGATTTCCTGGATGCCCAATAATAGCGCGATGGGTGACAGCACGGTGCGTAGCTTCGGAGAGACAATCTGAATTTCGGCGTTGGTGTAGCTGAAGCTAACCTGTCCATTCAGGTTCTTCTTCAAATTAGCACCGGTGACGCCGGCGCCCTTGACTTGAACATTGGCAAGAATATCGCCTTTGTATTGTCCTTTCTTGTCTGGAACAAAACTGTTCGCGATCGGCTCAAGCGGAATGCGGTCAGCGTTGAACGCCACGTTATAAACAAATCCGGGAACACCAACATCGGCATCCACGGTTGCCTTGACAGGCGCGCCGTTGAGGGTCAGCTGCACCGGATTCAGGTTTACTTTACTGCCGACGATTTTTCCGATGGCCTGGATATTGGTGACTGCAATCTCACGCAGATAAAACTGCCCGATGTTGATGTTCAATGCGAAATCCTGGATCGGCAGTTTGATCGCATCCGGTTCTTTATTTTCATCTTTCGGCGCAGGTGCCGACGGCTGGGGCGAGGAACCTGGAGCGGAAGGAGCCGTCTTCGCTTTTTCCTTTTCCGCTTTGCTCGCGTAAAGATCGTAGAACTTCGTGATATCGATGGAATCGGCGCTGATGGTGATGTTCCCTTTAAGCGCGTTGCTCTTGCTCGTATCGACAAGACCTTTGATCTGCAGCTGATTCTTGCCGCGTTCGGTGGGTGTTAAACCAACTGAGATGTTTCGCAGATCAAAGACGTTGTCTTTGCCGGCAGCATCCGCGCTGAGTTGCACTGCGAGGGGCGATTCAGGTTGGGATTTCTTCGGGTCCTGCACGACAAGATTCGTGACAACGAAATTGGCTTTGGTGCTGAAATCCGTTTGCGATTGCAACTGCGCCGTCGCATTGCCGTTGATCAAGACGGAGAGAAGCTTCTTATCGCCGAGCGACGGTTGCAGAAACGTGCGCAACGTATGTTCGTTCAAATCTTTGAGATTTAACGCGAGTTGTCCGGCCATCTTCTTCGTATCGAGATTGCCACTGACAGAAAACGTTCCGCCCGGAGCCGAGCCTTCCTTGAGTTCTCCGTTCAACGCGCGGATCTGAAGGGTGTCGTTCTGCTTTTCGATGTCGGTCTGAATCGCTGCGATGAAGTCGTTGAAATTGTAAGTGCTGAAATGACCTGTGAAACGATCCACGTTCAGATTGCCGGCGATTGTTTGCGTCGCCGCTTTTTGTTTCACGGTGCCGTTGAATTTGAACGTGCCGCGGCTGATCGCGAGCTGCGGATTATTCAGGAGTTGAGCCAGCTTCGGCAGTGCCGCTTCCACGCTCGCCTTCAAATCCGCTTCCTGTGATTTCACGGCGTAGACGCCGGAGGCCGCGATATTCGCGGTGGCCTGGTCGGCCTGGGTCAGATTCACATGGAGATCGCTGATGTTGATCTTGTCGGAATTCTCCATGGTCGCTCGCAAGGCAATATCGGCTCCCGCGCGGTCAATGCGATTGCTGCCAACGGCTCCCGAGAAATCCGTCAGCTTCGCCGTGATGTCCGGCACCAGTTTGTTGCCTTTATCCTGGGCGGATAATTTGATCTTCGCATTGAGTTGGCCGGATTGTGCCAGGTCCGGTTGCCCGGCGAGTCGACCGAGCTGTTTCAACGCGGCGATCACTGTGGCCTGGATGTCGCCGGTTTTATTTTCGAGCGAATAATTGCCATTCGCCGAAACCGTCAGGGCATCCTGTCCTCCTTGTAAGAGATCGACGTTCAGTTCCGAAATATCAACCTTATCGAATTCGGCAATGTGCGTCCGGGAAGAAACGTTGATGTCAGCGTTCTCCACTTTGTTGCTGCCGAATTGACCGGAATATTTCTGGAGGGAGACTGACAACGTGCTGTTCAAATCTTTTCCTGCCCGCTTCGACAACACTTCCAGCTTCACGTTAAGATCGCCTGCCTTCGCGGCATCACCAGCGAAAGCTTTCCAATCCGCCAGGTGCAAGTCCGTGACCTGCAAAACAAACGCGGATTCATCCACGCCTTCCGCACCTTTGTCCCAGTCCAGAGTCATCGGTTTGGAAAGACGCGCATTCAACAACGGCTGCTTGTTTTGGGTTCCTTCGAAAGTAAATGTCTTGATCACTGCGGCCTGCGTCGGTAAGTCGACCGAGACGCTGTAATTCGCCTGCAGATCCACCGCAGGGGTTGTTTGGTTCGTTCGTGTGACGCTGAATGAATTGGCCACCAGTTGACCAACCACGGTGATCGCCTTGCCGCCTTTCGCTAAATCCACATCGCTTTGTGAGCTGATCTTCGTCCGTCCGAAATCCATTCCTTTGGGGCCGCCGAAGATGTTCAGCACCTGCTTGTCGATATCGGCCAGTTCCACCTTCAACTTGCCTTCCACTTTGGCTGCATCAAAAGGACCGCTCACACGCAGCGTCCCGAGTTGGGAGCCTTGTTTCGTGAATCTCAGGGCAAAATCTTTGATCTCGGTTGGAGAGATGTCGCAATCAATTGCGGTGCCGAGATGAGCGGCATCGGCGAAAGAGCCAGTGGCATTATTAACGTCGAGTGAAAGCTTTCCTTTGGCGTTCTTCGGCAAAAGATTTTGTTCGAGCGCGTAGCCAAATGAACCATCGATTTTCGCCTGCAACGTGCTGGTTTGATTATTTGTGCCCGTTGCATCCATACGCAGTTGCGACGCAATCGTGAGATTGCCGGAAGCACCGTTCTTGAGCTGATCAATCGTGACGTTCAGGTTTGAGATCTCAATTACCTGACGTGCGCCATTGGTCGTGGTGATCTGTTGGACCGTGGCGTTCTTGAGCGAGACATTCTTGATATCAATCTGGGGAGGTTTTTGGTCCTTCGAGGCGGGTTTGCTTTCCGGCGCGCTCGAAGGTTTTGAAGATCCCTTCTTCTTTGTAAACGCATCGAGGTTGCTGGTGCCGTCCGCGTTCTGCACCACTTTGATCACGGGCGAGACGACGGTGGCTTCGGTCACGTGAATGTTTCCACCGATGATGTCCATGAGGCTGTAGCGGGCAATTACTTCATCAGCCTGTAGCAATGGCTCCTGGCCTTTTGATTGCACCTTCAACTTCTGCAACCGCACACTGCTGAAGGGACTGATTGATGCATCTGCCACCGTGACATCAGCGCCGATGGATTCGCTGACCTTTGGCAGGATGAACCCCTTGAGAAAGGCGGCACTGGTGCCGACAAAATAAGCAACCACCAGCAGCACAACTAAAACTGCGGCGATAATTCCCAATATTTTACCAATCGAACGACGTTTCTTCGGTGTCTCAGCCATAAATTAAAATTTCAAAGTAAGTAAATGAATCCTTGTTCGCGAAATTCGCTATCGGGCAAACCCCTTATCCGCGAAAGCCTCTCCCTGTTTGCTCAATCTAGTGCGGTTTTGACTATTGTCATGCTCTCTTTGTTCATCACCGCGGGCGCCTTTGGTGCCTGAAAATGCCTTTGACGTCCATTACTATTTTGCTTGTCCCCGCATGAATCGGGCCATTTTCAGAAACGGTGATTTTGATCGAAACTAAAGTCCGCGGGCTTCGTCCAATCTTGTATGGCAACAAACAAGATCTGGGTGGGTTTCGGGTTGGGTCTTTTCCTCGCGGCGACGATCACCACCCTCGGTTCGGCAGCGGATGCCATGGTCATTCACGAATGGGGAACCTTTACGTCATTGCAAAATGAACGAGGCGAGGCGATTGGAGGAATTAACACGGACGATGAGCCTGTGCCCCGTTTTGTCCATCGGCTCGCGAACTTTCTTTTGCTGAGTCCCACGGAGGTGCCGCCGATCTTTTTCCAGGGTGCTCCTCGTTGTCATCCGGATGTCACCATGCGCTTAGAGACCCCCGTCATTTATTTTCATCCTTCGCCATCGCAGAAAATCCAGCTTCTCGACGTGCATGTCTCCTTCAAGGGAGGGTGGTTAAGCGAATATTTTCCGGACGCGATTGCCGATGCTCCGGGTTTGAAAAAAGGGGATTTTCAATTTGGCCCGTTGACCACGGACACGGTTAGCAAGCTCGATTGGAATAATCTCCAGGTGGGTGTCGATGGGCAGGGGCCGTATACAAAGGAACATGTCTGGACGTCGCCACGAGCGGTGAACGCGGCTTCCGTGGGAACTTCCAATGGAGAGAAAGAGAAATTCCTGTTTTACCGCGGCGTTGCCCATCAGGAAGCCCCGCTTCGTGTCTTGCGAGAAAAGAACGAGTTAACGTTTCGCAGTCAGTGGGAAGGTGGCGCGCCGTTGGCGGTGGAAAAATCGTGGCTCGTTGATATAAAACGTGACGGTCGAGTCGCCTTTCGCGAGTTGCCGAAGATGTCATTGGCTGCGGATCACGAAAAAGTCCTGGCCACGACTTCCGCCGAGTTTGCCCCCGCAGACTTTTCTTCCGAAAATCTATCCAAGCTCAAAGACACGTTACGAGAGGCGTTGGTTCGTGATGGCTTATTTAAGGATGAAGCCGATGCTTTGTTAAACACGTGGGAACTTTCCTATTTCAAAAGCGCCGGGTTGCGCGTGTTTTTTCTCGTGCCGCGTCCATGGACAGACGCTGTTCTGCCGCTGGAGTTTTCGATGAAAGCAAATGTGGACCGGGTCATGGTCGGCCGGATTGAATTGATAACTCCAGAACAACGAGCTTTGCTGCGAAACCTGGCGGCCCAACCTGTCTTAACGGTTACGAATGACGTATCGCTGTTTCAAAGTAATTTTTATGGAGCGATTTCATCCAGTGGTGGCGCGAGACCGGGCGGGTTTGATTTGGAGAGCCTCAATAAGGGCGCAAAGACGTTGTCGCAAAGTCATGTGCCGGTCCCTGCAAGTTATCAACTTTATTTGAGCCTGGGACGTTTCCGAAACGCGTTGGTTCTCGATGAGCAAAAGCGGCGTCCCTCGGCGGTTCTCGACGCGTTTATTCGACAATATCGTCTGGAAGCGTACGTGCCGAAGTAGGCCGGAGCGATTCGGTTGAGACACGAATTTTACGAATTAAAAAAACAGCGTTCGTCGTGTTTTAAAGCTCAAAACGGATCGCATCATTTGGTGTGATGGCACGGTCCGAAATCACTTTTAGTTTCTCCACCCAGTCGACATTAACAGGGGCGGTCCCTCCAGGCTGGCCACCGGGTTGGGAGGAGTTGGCGAAACGTAGAGCATGGTCTCGGCATGGCGGCCAAGGAACTGGCCCAGTCGCATGGACCAATAAACATAATAAGGTTCATCAAGCCACCCTGAAGGCATCTGCGGCGCGGGAGGCGGGGGAACCAACGGTTGCTCTATGTTTTCAAAGGAGGCCGCCCCGAAAACCCAGACGCGATGTCCGCTTTGCAACGTTTCCTGAATCTTCTTCAAAACCGGCTCCATGACGGCGACGGGATCTTTCGCAATCGCTTCGGCAATGAGGTCATATCGATGCACGCGCGGATTCGGCAGCGGGGGAACGGTTACAATGGGTGTATCGTCGTTGTAATAGGCTTTGAAACTGACATTCAGGTACCAGGGACAAAGGACAATGAGGTCTTCTTTTTGGGCCTCTGATTTTAGTTTTGCGGCCGCGAGGTCAGCATTGGTTTGCCGCAGCTGGCTCATGTATTCCATCCTGGGTTCGACGGATAAGGCCAAAGCTACGAGAAGAGCCAGTCGCGTAACGCGCAGGGCGGAGTGCTGAATGAAAACGGAGAAAATTCTTTCGAGGGAAATCGCGATGAGGCTCAACAGGAGAATGTAGTGCCAGGGATTCGTCGGAAGCTTGACCCATTTAAGGAATAAAAAATAGCCAACGGTCCCCACAATCATCGCCACCAGAAAATAAAAGGAGATGTCTTTTCTCGCGGATTTCTCGTCCGCCGGTTGAGGCCGGAATTGGAGGAATATTGCCAGCGCCGAGGCGATGACAAAGAGCCCGATCCAAATTCCGATCATCGCGCCCACTCCGGAAACGTTCAAAGCGCTGGAAACGCGAACATAAAAGTCGTGAAGAGTAAAAGTTTGAATGTGCTGTACTTTGTTGGCTTCTCCGTAGTGCCGAATGGTTTGCGCATAAGGCAACAGGGACACGGCTGCCAATCCGCCTATGCTGAGGATTACGATCGCTTGCCGCCACGAGCGACGTCGCACGGCGACGGCGGCACCGGCGAGTCCAAAGGCCAGCAGGAGGATGGTGTTGTAATACAGTGTTTGCACCGCGAGCACCGCGACCACAGCTGTAGCGATCGCGTTCTTTCGACTGGGATGCTCCAGGTATTTCCAAATCGTTCCGGAAAGCACGATGCTAATGATGGCTCCGAGGCCGTAAGCCCGGAGAGAATCTCCCCAGAACATCACCGTGGGATTGAAGGCGAGAAAAGTTAAAGCGACGAGCGGTGCGGGCTGCTTGAACTGCCGTGAATTCCACCAAAGCGCGGCAATTAAAAGAAGGCCTACGACGAGGCCTAGTAAACGCAAAGACGAATCGCCGTTCATGCCAAGGGATGACCAGGCCCGGACCACCGTGAACCACACCACTGGAAACGAATCAAACTGGAGATTTCCCCAGAGCTCGGAAAAAGAGGGCAACGTAGAAATATAAACCGTGTTTTGCTCGTCCCGCCAAAGACCACCGGCGTTTCGCCAGAGGACAAAGTGAAAATAAACTACGACCAGGGTCAGCGCGATGGCGGCTGCCCATTCCACCTTCGAAAGGACAGCATCAACTTTAAGCGCAGGGTTTTGAGGAGGAGTTTCTTTCACGTTCTGGCTCAGGGAAAAAATCGGCTTCCGTCTTTAGTCGGATCTTTTGAGAATGCGGTTGGTCCTCGCACGGTGGCGGTGGAATAGAAACAGATTTGATCCGGATGTCAGGGAAATTTTGCGGTGTCGCGAAGCGACCCTGGAAGGTAGCCAGGACGTTGTCCCTGGCTACCTTCCGGAGTCGCTCCGCGACGATGAAGCGGGCTTCGCTGTCAGGAGATGGACCGCAATTCTACGCCACTTTCACTTTCACCTTGTGCCCTTTGATTTCTGAACGGTTCAACTTGGCGATGATGCCGTTGGCGTGCTCAGCGGAAACGTCCATAAACAAATGACGTTCGCGAATGTCGATGGTGCCGACCACTTTTCCGGGTAAGCCGGTTTCACCTGCCACAGCGTTGACGATATCGATCGGGACGACGCCCATCTCTTCGCCGAGGTTCATCCACAAACGTGTTTGATCTTCGGGTGTGCGACGGCTTTTCTTGGCTTTTCGTTCCGGGGTGGCGGCTGTGGCTGGTTTCGTTGGGGCAGATTTTTTTTCAACCGGTTCACGTTTCTCCGGTGAGATCGAGGCCATAATTTCCTCATCGGAAAAAGTTTTCTCACCCTGCGGCGGCGGAGTAGGTGAAGACTTCGGTTCAGGTGCCTTTGGCGTGGACTTGATTGGAGCCGGCTGCGGCTTGCTCTCCACTGGACGTTGTTCCGTTCGCGGCTTCGGTTCAGCGCGAAATGCGGGACGCGAAGGTTCCGGACGGGAACGCTCTACATCCCGGCGATCATCAAAGCGCGGGCGCACACGTTCACGGTCGCGATCCGAATAACGATCCTGGCGTTCGTCGCGGTAGGAGCCACGTCCGCTCTCCCGGCGGTTGTCGTATCTGTCAGAATAAGCAGGACGCTCCTGGCGTTGCGGTCTTTCTTCGGCTGCAGGAGCTTTTGGTGCGGCGCTGCCTTCGATTTGAAGGTGGTGCAACAATGCGGAAGCGATGTCGGTGGAGTTGAAACCTTCCTCGAGCAAACGTTCGATCAGGTGATCCTGGCGCTTGTATTCATTGCTGCGCAAGGTGGCCCGAAGTTTCTCCAAAAAGACATTGGCCCGTGCTTCTTCGACCTCGGCAGGAGTCGGAATCTTTCCGCGTTGCACCCGCATATTGGTGTAACGCTCAATGTTGCGGATTTGAAAAACTTCACGACCCGAGGCGAAAGAAATCGCGCGCCCACTGCGTCCTGCCCGACCGGTTCTTCCAATACGATGGACGTAATCCTCCACGTCGTAAGGCAGATCGTAATTGAACACGACCTCCACATCATCGACATCGATACCGCGAGCGGCGACGTCGGTGGCGACGAGAAATTCCAATCCCGATTTGCGGAACTTGTTCATGACGCGATCCCGCATGGCTTGCGTCATGTCGCCGTGCAAACGGTCGGCGGAATAACCCTGTGCATTCAAGGCGTCGACGAGATCGTCGACCATGCGCTTGGTGTTACAGAAAATGATTCCAAGTTTGAGATCGTGGATATCGATCAGGCGCGTGAGGAGTTCGATTTTATAACGGCGATCCACTTCGTAATAGGTTTGTTCCACCGTGGGAACCGTCATCGCTTTCTGCTCGATGCGAACGCTCTGTGGATTGCGCGAATATTTTTCAATCAGCTGCTGAATCGGGCGCGGAATCGTCGCGGAGAAAAACACCGTCTGGCGTTCATTCGGAGTCGATTGAAGAATAGTTTCGATGTCGTCGCGGAAACCCAATTTCAACATCACATCGACTTCGTCGAGAATCACCATTTTCAGATTATCGAGTACGAGCGTGCCGCGGCGCATGTGATCCATGACGCGTCCAGGGGTGCCGATGACAATGTGTGCGCCTTGTCGGAGACCGTACAGTTGTCGATCGTAGGATTGTCCGCCGTAGATCGGCAGGGCGTGGAGTCCGCGTTTAAAGAAAGCGAGCTTATGAATCTCCTCTGAAACCTGTACGGCCAATTCGCGCGTGGGACAGAGGATGAGAACCTGGACCGAACGATCGTGGACATCGACTTTCTCGATGGCCGGGGCACCGAAGGCCGCTGTTTTGCCGGAGCCCGTTTGTGACTGGCCCACGACATCTTTGCCTGCGAGCAGGTGGGGAATGGCTTCGGCCTGAATGGGGGAGGCCTGTTCGAAGCCGAGTTTATCGATGGCTTTCAGCAAATCCGCGGAAAGACCGAGTTCAGAAAATAGCTTTGGCGTCATTTAGTCCCTCAAGGCTTAACATAGTCCAGCCTCCGGGGATACAAGAGTTATTTTTGGGAATCTGGAATGTACAAAAAAATTGCGCAGAGAAACCTCTGCGCAATTCGTATTTTTAAGCTATTAAGAAAAATTAAGGATTTTCTTTGATGGACTTGACGTGTGAGTCGAGGAACAGGCGATTACGAACGGCTCCATGGACTTTGGACTTGGGCAAATAGGAAGAATACGTTCCGCCCACATTGAAAAATTTGTCCAAGTCGCTTAATGCCCAGTTTTCGGCGGGGCTTCGGACGTCTGTGGTGCGCAATGGAATGTCATCGGCTCCACTTACCCCATCACGATTGACACCACCCGTGCTGCTGAAAGGATAGCCAAAGACATTCGTGACGCGGTCGATAGGAGACGAACTAAAGTTGTTCGTTGCATATTGGCCGACGAGATAGCTGGCGCCATAACCGGTTGGGTTGGGCAGCGGTCCAGGCGGCAAGGGAATGCTCATGCGGAAAGTGCCGGGGCAGACGGCAACCAGCGAGGTTTTCAGGATGCCAGAAAGCGCTGGAAGCCCGAAATACTGCGGCATGAAATTCAAAATGTTGTACTGCATTTGACCCGCTGTGCTGTAATGCCAGTAGGTGGCGCGCCAGCTCGGACCAGGATAACGTTCCTGATTGTCCGTGGAATACATGTTGAACGCGACGGCAAATTGCTTCAGGTTGCTCGTGCACTTTGCCTGTTCGCTCTTCAGCTTGGCTTTTTGCAGAGCGGGCAAAAGCATGCCCGCCAAAATAGCGATGATCGCAATCACCACCAGCAACTCAATCAGCGTAAAGGCGAGTCGCTTTCGGGGATTTAAGGGATTGATCAATTTCATAAAGTTTTTGCTGATTCAGTACTTACGATTAATAACATCAATGCAAGTTGCGTAAACTGTGCGTCTGCAAGCACAGAACAAACGTCGAACACTGCTTTGACGCTAAATTATTGCGCATGGCGTAAGCCACTAAAAATGACCGACCCAGTCAGGTCGTTGCAAGAAAAATATACGGGGAAACCACGAATACCTTCTCAGATGTTGGTCAGCCTTCCACGGATTTTGTCCTTTTAAGATGTTCTCTTCCTCAACGGCGCCGGAATTCCTTTTTTAACTTGGGTCCAAGAGATTCGCTCGCGAGGTGGATCGTCGAGTTTTGTTGAGAGTTCTCAGGGGTTCGAACTTTTCTCTTTTGTCTCCTGATTTTTGACTCGGGACGACCAATTTAACGAAAAAAATGTCCGCTCGAACGTTCCGGGG
>CBHTTJ010000004.1:0-54832 GCA_966095605.1 uncultured bacterium
ATTGGTGAAGGAAAAGACACGAACCCTATGAAAGAAAGAGGATTGGTGAAGGAAATTTCACCAATCTGACCGGGGAACGAAAATTTCGTTACGAAAAACAGACTGTCGATCCACGGAAGACGGTTTTCGCATTGAATCTGCCGTCGTTTGGCAAAAAACTCCGGCCATGAAGTTCCCAAGCCGGCAGTTTGTTCTTTCTCTGCTGTTTTTACTTCTCGCCTGCGATTTTTCTGTCGCGGAACCAACTTTTACGAAGCCCAATGTCCTCTTCATCGCCGTCGACGACATGAATAATTGGGTGGGTGTGATGGGCGGACATCCGCAGGCGAAAACGCCGAATATCGATCGCCTCGCGAAACGTGGAATGCTCTTCACTCACGCTTATTGTGCCGCCCCCCTGTGTAACCCGTCCCGCATCGCGTTGATCACTGGACTGCGTCCCTCGACCACCGGGGTTTATGGCAATCTGCATCGCTTCCGAAAATTCATCCCGGACTCCGTCACGATGTTGCAGTATTTCCGAACGAACGGATATGCGGTCCTCGGCGGTGGAAAAATCTTCGACGTCGCCAATCACAGTTCCGACCCGCGTTCGTGGGACGAATATTTTCCGATCCCGGAGAACGACTTCAAAGCACCCCGTGATCCCGATGCGAAGAAAAAGCCGTTTGGCTGGCAACCGGTGAAAGCCGGCGACGACCAGATGTCGGATATCAAGATTGCCAACTGGGCGGTGGAAAAGTTGAAGAAGCAACAGGACAAGCCGCTGTTCCTCGCGGTTGGATTTTTCAAACCGCACATCCCTCTCATCGTTCCGCAAAAATATTTCGATATGCATCCGCTCGAGAGCATTCAGTTGCCGACCGTGAAGGAACACGACGTCGATGATCTTCCGCCAACGGGTCAACGCTGGGCCGATCATTCTCCCGGACAAAAGCCGGGTGGGCATCAGATGATTGTGAAGAATGGTCTTTGGAAAAGCGCGGTGCAGGCTTATCTCGCGGCGTGTAGTTTTAGCGACGCCTGTGTGGGCCGAGTTCTCGACGCCTTCGATAAAAGTTCCTACGCCACGAATACCATCGTTGTTCTCTGGAGCGACCACGGCTGGCATCTCGGCGAAAAATCGCATTGGCAGAAACACGCGTTATGGGAGGAAGCGACTCATGCGCCGATGATGTTTGTGATTCCTGGAGTGACCAGGCCCGGTCAGCGTTGCGAGCATGTCGTCAGTTATCTGGACATGTATCCCACCCTCACGGACGCTTGTGGGTTGCCGACACCGAAAGGAATTGAGGGCGCCAGCTTCTTTCCGTTGTTAAAAAATCCCGATGCGAAATGGGATCGTCCGGCGATCATGACTTACGGTCCGAACAACCACGCCGTGCGCACGGATGAATGGCGTTACATTCGCTACGCTACCGGTGACGAGGAGTTGTATAACGAACTGACCGATAAAAAAGAGTGGGACAATCTCGCCGCAAAACCTGAGTTCGCCGACGTGAAGAAAAAACTCGCGGCCTTCCTGCCGAAGATCAATGTGCCGGACCGCATCAGGAGTTCGGAGTTCAATGCGGACTCTGGAGTAGAGGCGTCTGAAAAGCCGAAGGCCGCGGAGGATTAATTTATAACGTCAACTTGGGCCCTGAAACTCCTTTGAACTACGAAGAACCTTTGTTGTCCCTTCGTTCTCAATATACGTCCAAAGGCGAATAGGACTGTTCTGCCTTTCCTGATTCAGTGACAGCGGTCGAGAATGATGCCTTGTTCTCCCCTCGAATTCTTGACCACGTAACGAGCGGTCATGAATATCAAATTTATTCTCGCGATCACATGGCTCTGCCTGTTGCTTCCTGGTCGCGCCCAGAACACAGTATTTACTTACCAGGGACGATTAAACAGCTCCGGCGCTCCCGCGAATGGATTTTATGATTTGCGATTTCGCATCTATGACGCCGCCACGGCAGGAAACATCCTCGGCACGATCACGACTCCGATCGTCTCGGTCAGCAACGGCCTGTTCATCACCCAATTGGATTTCGGAAGTAACGTTTTCAACGGCGATCCACGTTGGCTTTCGATCGATGTTCGCAGCACCGGCGACCCCGGGTCTTATACCACGCTATCGCCTCGTCAGCAGTTGACCGCAGCTCCTTACGCGATCCAGGCAGGAACGGCGGCGACGTTCAATGGACAGATTGTCGATGGACAACTTTCCGCAAATATTCCGCGTCTCAACGCAAACGCAGTTTTCACCGGCTTGACTACATTCAGCAATGCGTCTGGAAATTTTTCTGGAAACGGCGCCGGGATCAGTAATGTGAACGCGTCTTCGTTGAACGGTTTGGATGCATCGTCCTTTTGGAAAACTGGCGGTAATAGCAACACCACCGCGGGAACTCATTTTGTTGGCACCGCGGACGCGCAGCCGTTGGAATTCAAAGTAAACAAGTCACGCGTCCTGAGGATTGAATCCACCGTAAGTGGCGCACCGAACTCAATTGGAGGATCGGAAGTAAATGTCATTGACCCGGGCGTTGTCGGCTCCGTGATTCTCGGCGGTGGCGCGACAAATTTTGGTGGCAGTCGATTGACCAACAGCATTGCCGCGTCGTTCAGCGTGATTGGGAGTGGCCTGCAAAATCGAATCAATACGAATGCCGGTTTTTCGATGATCGCTTCGGGCCGAGGCAACACCATCGACGTGATTTCCACCAATTGCATTATCGGTGCGGGTATCGGGAACCTGATTCAATCCAACGTTCAGTTTGCCGTGCTCGGCAACGGTTGGTCCAACGACATCGCTCCTTATTCGACCTACGCGATCATTGGGAGCGGGTTGAGGAATAAAATTGGGATTGGAGGTGTCGCCTCGGTGATTGGCAATGGATGGATGAATACGATTGAAGACCACACCGGAGCTGCCTTTATCGGTTCCGGGCAGGGGAACCTAATTCGTACCTACGGCGATTATGGCGTTATCCTTGGTGGTTTCAAAAACACAATTGGCCTCGATAGTGTGGCCGCAGCCGTGCAGGGAGGGGCCTTGAACACGATCGGAGAAGAGGCGGCTTATTCGGTGATTGGCGGCGGCCTTCAAAACGTTGTTGCCGATTATGCGATGGCGGCCACGGTGCCTGGCGGTTTTAGCAATGTGGCGGGCGGCTTCTGTTCATTCGCCGCCGGGCGGAACGCGCGCGCCAATCACGACGGCACTTTCGTTTGGTCCGATAACCAGACGATTAACTTCGTTTCCACTGGGACGAATCAATTCCTGATTCGCGCGCAGGGCGGCGTCGGGATTGGCACGAATCACCCGGCCAGCGCCTTGCACGTGAATGGAGTCGTCACGGCCACGAGTTTTGAAGGCGACGGTTCGAGTCTGCAGAATCTCGAAAATGCACCTGCGCTGCAGCGGTTGAGTCGAAGGTTGAACGAACAGTTCTATCGCATGGAAGAAAAGGAGCGGGAGATTCAAGTGTTGCGACAAGCCAACGCCGCTTTGGAAAAGCGTTTGGTTGAACTGGAAAACAGGTTTAAGAATCCTCGATAGCGTCCGAGCGTTTCTCTAACAACCAAGCGCTGTCTCGCTTTATTTTCTTAATCGGAAGAAACGAATGTTACTCGATACAGAATTCGTCACCACAAATTCTGAACCTTCCAAACCCGCAGCGTTGGTGGAATCCGTCCACGGATTGGCAAGACTCAAGTCAGACGCAGACTGCAATGTGTAACCGGAAAGATTCGTCGGCCACGTGATGACGATCTGATGAGCGGTTGGCACACCATTGGTCGTGATTGGTCGAATATGGGTTGCTCCAATCCGTCTTACATCAGGTTCAAAGACAAACGAACTGTCGGCCTGGACTGTTACCGACATGCTGACGGAACATCCGTTGCCATAGGGAAATGATGACGTGAGCTCCTCGTCGTAATGGAAGTTAAAAGATCCGTTCGTTTGAATGGTTACTCCCAGAATTCCGCCGCCTACAAAATTCGTCACATTGTTTTCATCGATAATAGCGCCGCGCGGAACGTCGGGACATGGATCCAGCACAAGGCTGTTGGTCCATAATGATCCACTTTCGATGTTGGTGCCGTAGGGATCGTAAGGATAAATGTTGGTAGGATCGAACGGGGTGTAAATGGGATTTGTCGGATAGGTAATGGTGCCGCCTGGCAGCAGCCCAAATTGAGGCCGATACGCGATCACGCTGTAATTACCCGGACGATTGACAGCGCAAATGTTCGATCGAGATCCCGAAACAATTCCGGGGCCCAACCAAATGAAATACACATTGCTGCTGGAATAGGCGTGCAGGAAAACGGTGGGATTCGTAGCGCTTAGAATATCGGGTGGCGCAACACTTAAGGGAGGCGGAGATTTATCTTCCGTGACGGTGGCAGTCGCGGATGCGGAACAACCATTTTTGGCGGTGACCATGACACTATAAGTTCCGGGAAGATTGACCACGGGTGTAGCGGTTGTTTCCCCCGAGAGAAATCCTGGCCCCGTCCAACTATAAGTCGCATTGAACGCCGTGGTGATTGCTTTCAAAGTGACTTTTGGTTGTGAGCAGGTGAGAACCGCATTACTGACCGCGACTGTTGGCGGCACCTTCACATTCAAGGTCGCGCAAACCGCTCCGAAGATTTGCCCCGCGCTGTCAGAAGCTCTAACCGTGTATTTTCCGGCATTCGTCGCGTTGATCGTTGGTTCAAACGACGAGAAACTTGAGGGACCTGACCACGTAAACGAAAATGGTGGCGTGGCGTCGCCGATAATTTGCGCGGAAAATTGTGCAACCTGGCCTTTGATGATGGTTTGGTTTGTGGGGGTAATTTCCAAAATAGCCGCTGTGCTGCTCATGGCGGTCAGGAGCAGTGCCCACGCGAGGGCCAGAATCCGTTGAGAATGGTTGTTTCTCACCAGCACCAAAACTAATCTTTTGCCTGACCGAAGCGAGAAGAAAACTGCGACGTCGACCGGTCTGTCTCGTCTTGTCATTGCAGCAAATCTTTGCAAACTCCCCTGCGAGCAATGAAAATTCCTGGTCAACGGCTTTTCGTTTTCGTTTTTTCCATCACACTGTCGGTTTCCTCATTTGCCGACGAACTGTTGCCGCCGGGTTTCCGGCCGCGTCCACTGGGCGTCCATGCGCTGGTGGGAGGAAAAGTATTCGTCAAGCCCGGCGAAGCCATTGAGAACGCCACGGTGATCATTCGCGACGGCTTTATCGAAAAAGTTGGCAAAGACATCACGCCACCGGCCGACGCCCGCATCTGGGACGTAAAAGGAATGAACATCTATGCGGGATTCATTGATCCTTACCTGAAGATCAGTTCTGTCGGTGAGGTGCCGTCCGGCGGAAAAAAGAAACAAATCGATTTGACGGCCGGACGCTTCTTTGGATTGCCGGGTGATGAAACCGATCCCGGCAGCGCGGGCGCCGGTGCAGGCGTTGGATTGGTGGAGCCACAACGACGCGCCGCGGAAATTTACGCGCCTGATCCCAAGAACCTCGAGAAGATGCGCGACCTGGGATTTACCGCCGCCAACATTGTTCCTGACAAAGGAATCTTTCGCGGCGCCAGCGCCCTGGTTCAACTTGCGGAGGTTGATCCAAACCGCGCTATCGTAAAAGCCAACGTCGCCCAACATATCGCTTTCGATAACGACGGTCGCAAAGACATGGCTTACCCCGAATCGTTGATGGGCATCATCAGTGTCGTGCGCCAAACGGTCTTTGATGCACAGCATTATTTTGCGGCGCAGAGTTATTATCAGAAGAACGGCGGGAAACGCGTGGAGTTTAATCCCGCCTTGCAGGCGTTGCAGATGGCTTTGAACAAAGATGTGCCAATGGTGTTTGAACCACAGAGCGTGTTGATGGTGGATCGCGCGGCGCGTCTAGCTAAAGGGGATTTGAATGTAAACTTCCAGATTCTCGCGAGTGGCGAGGAATGGCGTCGGCCGGATCTCGCCAAGGAAACCGGTGCCAGTTTCATTGTACCTCTGGATTTTCCCGAATTGCCCAAAATGCCGAGCGACGACGATTGGGAACAGATTTCCCTCGATCAGCTTCGGGCCTGGGATTGGGCGCCCGAAAATGCGGCGTTGCTGCGTCAGCAAGGCCTGGAAGTGGCGTTGACCACCCACGGTCTGGAGGACAAAACGAAGTTTCGCAAGAACATCAAAGGAGCGGTGGATCGTGGTTTGTCTGAAAACGATGCGTTGGCGGCGTTGACCACGATTCCGGCAAAATTATGTGGGGTTGAGAAATTACTCGGCACTGTCGAACAAGGGAAACTGGCGAATCTGACCATCGTGGATGGCAAAGGTTATTTCGATCCTGAAGCGAAAGTTCGCGAGGTCTGGGTGGATGGGCAGAATTATCACGGTGCTGAACCGGAGAAAAAGGAAGCGAAGAAAAAGGACGAAGAAAAACCGGATAAAGAGAAAGCTGAGAAGGAGAAGAAAGAGGCAGAGAAGAAGGAGGCGCTGAAGAAACGCGTCGCGAAGTCGCCGAGGGAAGGGCGAGGACCTATTCAAATGCCTGACGCTTTAATGGTGAGTGGTGCGACTGTCTGGACGTGTGGACCAAAAGGGATACTCACCAACGCGAGCTTTATCATCGAACACGGCAAGATTCGCGAGTTCGGTGGAACGTGGGGCGGTCCTGGCATTGATGCCAATGGTTTGGTGATCACCCCCGGCCTGATCGATTGCCACAGTCACTCCGCAATTCTTCACGACGTTAACGAAGGGACAGTTCCATCTTCCGCCATGGTTCGTATCGGCGATGTTGTGAATTCCGAAACTGATAACATTTACGAAGAGCTGGCTGGTGGCTTGACCGTCGCCAATTTGTTGCACGGTTCCGCGAATCCGATCGGCGGGCAAAACCAGGTGATCAAGCTTCGCGATGGCGCCGGCCCCGAAGGGTTGAAATTTGCCGAAGCACCGCAAGGGATCAAATTTGCGTTGGGTGAAAACGTCAAGCAATCGAACTGGGGCGAAAAATATCACACGCGTTTCCCGCAAAGCCGCATGGGCGTGAAGACCTTTATTCGCAACCGGTTTACCGCGTCGCAGCAATATCTGGCTGCCTGGGAAAGCTACAGCAAGGATGGCGGAACTCCGCCGCGTCGCGACCTCGAACTCGAAGCCATCGGCGAAATTTTACAAGGTAAGCGCTGGATTCATTCCCATTCCTATCGCCAGGACGAAATCCTCATGCTCCTGCGGTTGATGCAGGACTTCAAAGTGCAGATCGCCACCTTCCAGCACGTGCTTGAAGGGTACAAGATCGCTGATGAACTCGCCGCCGGGCATGTCGGTGCTTCAACGTTTGCTGACTGGTGGGCTTATAAATTCGAAGTCTACGACGCGATTCCTTACAACGGCAGCCTGATGCGCGATCGCGGCGTGCTCGTGTCATTCAATTCGGATTCTCATGATCTTGCCCGGCACTTGAACTTCGAAGCGGCAAAGGCCGTAAAGTTCGGTAACACGCCGGAAGAAGAAGCTTTGAAATTCGTAACGATCAATCCAGCGAAACAGCTGCGGATTGATAAATACGTCGGTTCGCTGGAACCGGGTAAAAGCGCCGACTTTGTTGTTTGGTCGAAGAACCCTCTCGATTCCAGTGCTGTTTGTTTGCAGACGTGGATTGACGGGAAAAAATATTTCGATCGCGACCTCGACGCGAAACGAACGGAAGCGTTGGTTAAAGAACGCGCTGCAATTCTAGAAAAGGCGAAGAAGATTTTGGGTGTGGATGGTGGCGGCGATTCTAAAGACCCGGAAGTGAAAAAATTCTTTCGCCGTTCCCTCGAGCATCAATACGACGGCATCAATCGTCATTGCCTCGACGACGAAGAAACGCACTAACCTTGTTGATTCCCATGCGAACTCAAATTTCAAATTTTAAATTACGGATGAACACCTGGTTTGCTGCTGTATCGACCGTCGGTTTGTTGGCGTTGGCTCCGGTCGGCGCTTCGGCTGAAACCTTTCTCTTCGAAAACGCGACCATTCACACCGTTTCCGGGGCGACCTTGTCACCGGGACGAGTCCTCGTTCAGGACGGAAAGATCCGCGACGTCAGCACCATGGGCGACCGAGAACGCGACCTTGTGCCTACGGATGCCAAAAAGATCGATCTGAAAGGTTTGCATTTGTATCCAGGGTTGATCGCGTTGGACACGTCCCTTGGTCTAACGGAAATCGGTGCGGTCCGATCCACCCGCGACGAAAGTGAAGTGGGTGAATTCGTTCCTGATGTTGAATCCTGGATTGCGGTGAATCCATCATCCGAAATCATTCCTGTGGTTCGCGCGAATGGCGTGGCTTACATCGAACCCGCTCCGCAAGGGGCCAGTGTTCCGGGACAATCCAGCGTCGTGACCCTGGATGGGTGGACCACCGAACAAATGGTTTTCAAAAAGAATGCCGCCCTCCGTGTGGTCTGGCCTGAGATGGAATTAGACCTGACTCCAAAAGACAAATTTCCCGGCGAGAAATCCAAATGGAAATCCGTGGAAGACCAGGCGAAGGAACGGGACAAAAAAATCAAAACCCTCCAGGACTTTTTCTATGAAGCGAAAGCTTACGCCAAAGCGGTGCAGGCGGCGGAGAAGGTTTCAGCCCGTCCCAAAGCAGTGCCGGCGTGGGAAGCGATGCTTCCGTATGTTCGTGGTGAATTGCCGGTGTTGATTACCGCCAATGAATTTCGGCAGATCAAAGCGGCCGTTAAATTTGCGCAGACTAATGAATTGAAGGCGGTCATCGTCGGCGGACGCGATGCTGTGATGGCGACCAATGAGTTGCTCGCGGCGAAGATTCCAGTGATTTACGAGCATGTTTACACACCTGGATTTCGAGACACAGAATCCTACGACACACATTTCAAAGCGCCTGCTCTGTTGCAAAAAGCGGGAGTGAAGTTCGCCATCAGCATGGGACCTGAGACCTTTGACGCACCATTGACTAAAAACCTTCCGTATCACGCTGCGCAGGCAATCGCCTTTGGTTTGGCGCCGGATGCAGCACTCAAAAGTATCACTTTGACGCCAGCTCAGTTGATGGGCGTGGAAGACAAGATTGGTTCGATCGAAGTTGGTAAAGAAGCGACGTTCTTTGCGATGGATGGCGACGTCTTCGATCTTCGCGCGAAGGTGAAGCAGATGTGGATTGCTGGAAAAGAGGTGAGTCTCGAGAACCGTCATACACGCCTTTACGGGACTTATAAGAATCGTCCAAAAGCCCAATAGTTTTCCCATGAAGATTGCAACCGCAGCCGTTGTTTCTGTTATGGCGTCCTCGCTTTTCGCAACGGCAGCACCTGACGTCATTATCCGTGGCGGAACGATTTACGATGGGAGCGGAAAAAAGCCGTTCCTCGCCGACCTGGCAATCGCTGGAGATAAAATAACGGATATTGGTGATTTGAAAGACCTCCATGCCGCGACGGAGATCAATGCGCTCGGATTGGCGGTGTCACCGGGTTTTATTAATTTGTTGAGCTGGGCCGGGACGAAGTTGATCCAGGATGGGCGCTCGCAAAGCGATATTCGCCAGGGAGTGACTTTGGAAGTCATGGGCGAAGGGGAATCGATGGGGCCGCTGAACGACGTGATGAAAAAAGAAATGCGCGACGGGCAGGGCGATATCAAATATCCCGTTGAATGGACCAGTCTGGGAGAATTTTGCAACTGGTTGGAAGATCGCGGTGTGTCCTGCAATTTTGCTTCGTTCGTCGGAGCCGCAACGGTGCGCCAGCACGAACTCGGAGAAATCAATCGGGCGCCGAAGGCTGAAGAATTGGCCCGCATGAAAGCGCAGGTGGCCAAGGCGATGGAGGAAGGCGCAGTTGGCGTGAGCAGCGCGTTAATCTACGCTCCAGGAGTTTACGCGAAGACGGAGGAACTGATTGAACTGGCCCGGGTCGCAGCGAAGTACGATGGCATTTATGCTTCGCACATGCGCAGCGAAGGAAATCGTTTGCTCGAAGCTATCGACGAATTTGTCACAATCTGCCGTCAGGCAAAGATTCGGGGGGAAATTTATCACTTGAAGGCCGCGGGACAGCCCAATTGGTCCAAGCTCGATGCGGCAATTGAGAAAATTGAAAGGGCGCGGGGCACGGGGCTCAGGATTACGGCGGACATGTATAACTACACGGCTGGCGCCACTGGTTTGGACGCGATGATGCCGCCATGGGTCCAGGAGGGAGGCTACAACCAATGGGCTGAGCGAATGAAGGACCCAAAAAATCGCGAACGTTTATTGAAAGAAATTTCTACTCCGAGTGATGAATGGGAAAACTTTTATCTCGCGTCAGGTTCACCGGAAAAAATCCTTCTGATCGGCTTTCGAAACGAAAAGCTCAAACCTTTAACCGGAAAAACCTTGGCGGAAGTCGCCGCGTTACGCGGAAAGTCTCCCATTGAAACCGCGATGGACCTGGTGATTGAAGACGGCAGTCGTGTGGATGTCGTTTACTTTTTGATGTCCGAGGAAAACGTGCGCAAGGAAATGCGGCTGCCATGGGTTTCGTTTTGTTCGGATGCCGGTTCGTATGCGTCTGAAGGTGTTTTTCTGAAGGCATCGACGCATCCACGTGCGTACGGCAACTTCGCTCGTTTACTTGGAAAATACGTGCGCGATGAAAAGGTGATGTCGTTGCAGGAAGCGGTGCGTCGGTTGACATCACAGGCCGCGGAGCGACTCAAGTTCGAACAGCGCGGCCGGCTCAAACAGGGATTCTTTGCGGACGTGGTGGTGTTTGACCCTGAAAAAATTCAGGACCACGCGACGTTTGAGAAGCCTCATCAGTATTCGACGGGGGTGCGCGATGTCTTTGTAAATGGGAAGCAAGTCCTCAAAAATGGCGAGCACACGGGCGCCAAGCCCGGGCGATTCATCCCGGGTCCGGGAGTGAAAAGAAATTAGAACTGTTTTCAGTCCCGATGCTCAGGCAGCCGCTGCCGGTGTTTTCGTCGGAAGTTGCATTCCCACCAGATTTTTCCACGCGAAAATCCCCGTGACGATAGAGATCACGGCGCAAGAGACGTAGGGAATGACGGCATGATGTTCGAATAAGCTTGCTGCAAATAATGGTGCCGCGATTCGAGCTAGGCTTCCTGCACTCTGGGCGACGCCGATGTTCGTGCCTTGTTCCGACGCGGAGGTCAGGATTGAAATCAAACCGAAGACGGGTGGTCGGGTCAGGCTGGAGCCGATCGCCAGCGCACCCAACGAAACCAGCAGACCGAGCCACGGCAAACCTTCCGCCTGGAACAATGTTTTCCAGGCAAACGGCGTTTCCGCATGAAGGAACGGCATGGGCAGCAGGCTGAGGCCGACGAGCAGAACGCTGAACGTAATCAACTTCGGTTCGCCCATTTTTTTGACAGCTCGGCCGATCGCACCACCTTGCACAAAAGCTCCAATGATTCCGCAGTATGCGAACAAATTACCGACGACCGCCGCGTCGGCGGGTTTCTTGGGATCAATATGGAAATTCTTGCTGACCAAAAGGCCCAGCGTTGTTTCGAAACAGGCGAAGCAAAATGTCGCGAGAAAGAAAATGATGATGAGCAGGCCGATCTTCGGCTTTGTCAGCGTGTCCATGAACTGCGCGAATTGTGGACGATTGCCGACGTGAACCGAATCCGGCTTCAAACTTTCTGGCAGGCGGGCAAATGCAAACAGCAGATTCGCCGCGCAGAAAGCCGACGCAAACCAACCCGGGCCGGTGAGCCCAAACCATTTGATTGCGTGTGCGCCGAGGAAAGGTCCGAAGATAAAACCGAGGCCAAACGCCATGCCGATCAATCCCATTTTTTTGGAGCGATCTTCGGGCGGAGTAATGTCTGCGATATAGGCCTGAGCGACGGTAATATTAGCACCACAGACCCCGGCAAAAATTCGTGAGGCAAACAAAAGAATCAATCCCGTCGTGCCGGTCATTCCGGAGCCGATGGCGAAGATGGCATAAGAGATCGCAGCACCGGCGGTGCTCACCAGAAGAACCGGTCGTCGTCCGATCCGATCAGAGAGCCGTCCCCAAATGGGCGCGAAGATAAATTGCATCAACGAATACGAAGCCATCAGTGCGCCGATCGTGTAACCGTTCGCATCGAGGTTCTTGGCAAAAATGGGCAGGAGCGGCAGGACTATTCCGAAACCGACAAGGTCAATAAAGACCGTTAAAAAAATAAACAGGAGCGATGGCTTTCTCATGAATTGGCGAAGGACTTGTATACCGAGTTGAAAGTTGTGCCAAGCATTTCAGCGCCCTGAATTTACATGGAGCTTAATGCGCTGCAACCTTCACTCCGTGTTTCGTCTTTTTGAAAAGGAAGACAACTGGAATGCAACAGGCGCAGGCGATTCCAAAAATACGGAAATTGTCGACGAACGCCCAAAGACGAGCCTGTTGTTGAAGTTGATTGTAGACCAGTTGCAAGGCCTGCGCGGAAGCGGTGGCGTTTCCGCTCTGATGCGCCAGTCCTGCTTTGATGCTGGCGACGGCCTGGCGGTAGGCTGGATCGAATGGCGTCAGATGCGAGACCATCATGGCCTGATGGACCTGGGCGTCGCGCGCCAACAGGGTTGCCACGAAGGCGATGCCGACGCTGCCTCCGATATTTCGCATCAGGTTAAAAAGACCTGTCCCGTTGCCAATCTGATCCTGCCGCAAATGTCCCATCGTTGCAGTGGTGAGTGGAACAAAAATGAAACTGATGGCGACACCATTCAAGACGCTGGGCCAGATCACGCTGGAAATGCTGATTTGCAAATTGATATTCGCGAGCCAGAACGAAGAGGTCGTTAAAAGTAAAAAACCGGTGATGATTAGATAACGATTACGTACTTTTCCGACAATTCGGCCGACGATGGTTGTTGTGATGAACGCGCCAATTCCGCGGGGACTCAGCGCAAAGCCGGTTTCCAAGGCGGGATAACCCATCATTGTTTGTAAAAAAATTGGCAGTGCTGCTGTCGTTCCATAAAGAACGCCGCCCATCAGTGTCATCAGCAAAATCCCAATCGTGAAATTGCGGTTGCCGAGAATACGGAGGTCGACGATTGGGTGTTTCACGACAAGTTCCCGAACGACGAACAACAGTGTGGCGACGACGGAAATAATCGCGGACCATTCGATCCAGGCGGATTCGAACCAGTCTTCTTCCTGTCCTTTATCGAGAATCAGCTGAAGCAATCCGAGGCCGATCGCCAGCAAGGCGAAGCCAAGGAAGTCGATTCGTTCGCGCCGATTTCGTCTGAGATAAGGTGGGTCTTCCACCAATGCCTCCGCCATCAGCGCTGCGAAAATACCGACGGGTAAATTGATATAGAAAATCCAGCGCCACGAATAATTATCCGTAATCCAACCGCCGAGCGTCGGCCCGAGAATTGGTGCGACGACAACACCCATGGCGAAAACGGCCATCGCTTGTCCTCGTTTGTGACGTGGAAAACTTTCCAACAAGATGGCCTGTGAAATGGGCAGCATGCAGCCGCCGCCAATTCCCTGCAAAATGCGGGCGATAATAAGAAAGGGGAGAGATGGCGCCATGCCACAAAGCATCGAGGCCACAGTGAACAGAACAATGCACCAGATTAAGATGTGCTTTCGCCCGAACCTATTTCCCAACCAACCGGTGATTGGAAGGACGATGGCGTTGGAGACGAGATAGCTGGTGAGGACCCAGGTCGATTCTTCGGGTGTCACTGAAAGATTTCCGGCGATGTGCGGCAGGGCCACATTCGCGACTGAAGTGTCGAGCACCTCCATAAAGGTTGCGGCCATCACGGCCACAGCAATCAGGAAGGGATTATGCTTTGGTTTCCATTCCTCGACATGGTCGTTCTGCGGCATCTTATCCCTTTCGTTCCGGATTCGTCAGCGTCCACGTCAGCCATGCTGCAACTAATGCCAGAACCAACGCCGCGCCAATGATGGCGATTGAGGGCAGATGAAAACTACTGATGCGAACGGAAGGCATCACCGACATCCCAGGGCCTAGCGTCTGTGAGCCGGTTAAGGGCTCATCAAAGACAATCTTGACCGGGACGCGTTGAACGACTTTGACGAAATTGCCGACGGCATTTTCGGGTGGTAAGAGGCTGAATCGTGCGCCACTGCCGGATTGAACGCTTTCCACGTGGCCGCGAAAGGTCTTGTCCGCCACCGAATCGATTTCGATTTGAACGGGCTGATTAGGCTGAACTTTTTTCAGCTGAGTCTCTTTGAAATTTGCGGTAACCCAGAGTTCCTCTGGCACGAGGGCGAAGAGAGCCTGGCCTACTTGCAGGTAGTCCCCTTGTTCCACCCGCTTATTTGTGATGCGCCCATCAATCGGAGACACCATGCGCGCGTAAGACAAATCCAGCTCAGCGGACGAAACGTCTGCTTTTGCCTGATTCAACTGAGCGCCAGAAACTTCAATCACCGAACGCGCTGCCTCAAGCTGCGCTTTTGCTTCGTGCACCTTCGATTGTTCTCCTGCGAGCTTTTCACGGGCTGCGCGAAGATTGGCGGTGGCCGCACTTGCTGCCGTCTTGATGGCCTCGAATTCCTGCGCCGAGATAACACTTCGTTTCTGGAGGTCTTCGTTTCGTTTCAGGTCTGAACTCGCTTTGGCCTCGGCTGCTTCCGCGGCGGTAGCTTCTGCCTCCGCCTGTTTGGCGCTGGCTTCGGCCGTGGTAACCCTCGCCTTGATCAGTTCGAAACTTGCCCGGACCGTTTTGGAATTCGCCTCCGCTGCTGCTTCTGCCGCCTGTTTTTGGGCCAGTTTGGTTTCGAAATCCCGCGGATCAATCTCGATCAGAAGGTCTCCCTTGCGAACAAATTGGTTCTGTTTGATGTGAACCGCTTTGACAATGCCGGCGACTTTCGGGGCGACGGTAACGACATGGGCATCCAGAAAAGCATCGTCCGTACTTTCGTGGGTGAAAGAATCAATGATCCAGCCGCCAAGCCAGAACAAGGCGGCTGTGAGAACAATGATTCCGACGACAAAAACGGACGGACGGCGGAACTTGCTTCCCTTTTCGTCTGTTTCCTGCCGGGCAGTGGATGGTTGTTCAGGTGAGTTTTCAGGGCTCACCTTTCTAACCTAAACGAAAAATCTATGGCTGCGACCCGTGCTTCACGTCAATGATTTGCCCGATAGCGCGCTCGAGTCGCGCCCGTGCGACAGAATAATCGTGCAAGGACTGAATTTGCGTCGTGCGGGCATCCGTTAAAGCCGTTTGGGCGCTCAACACATCCGTTTGGGTTGCTGTTCCCGCTCCGAAACGCGCTTCCGCCAATCGCAAAGCTTCCTCGGCCTGTTCGACAACTTTCTTTTGGGATTCGAGGACTTCTTTGGATTCGATGAACGTGGAATACGCAGTGCGCACTTCCAGTTCGATGCGACGACTCACATCCTGCGTATCGAGCTTGGCTTTTTCGTAACGAGCCTCGGCTTCGATCACGCGTCCACGCGTCAGTCCGCCATCAAAAATATTCCAGGTTGCCTGCGCTCCGGTAAACCAGCCCGACACGTCGCGCGTTAAATCATCGCTGAAACTGGAGTTGCGCGAACCGTAACCAGCGAACAATTGCACGCTCGGTTTGTAGCCGCCTTTTTGATTGATGATATTTTCGCGCTGCAACTCCTCTGTTTTCCGCAAAGCCATCAATTCCGTGCGGCGTTCATAGGCTTTTGCAATAGCGACGGGCAATTCGATGTCGTAAGGCGTTGCCTCTAACTTATCACTCAATTGCAAAGGAATATCTTCAGTCGTTTCGCGGGAAAGCGTGTAGCCGAGAAGGTTGGACAAGTTGTTTTTGGAGATACGAAAAGCGTTCCGGGCACGGATCAAACGCGGACGCGCATTGGCAAGTTCCACTTCGGCGCGCAAGACGTTAAACTTCGGAACGGTGCCGGCTTCAAAACGGTTCTTCGTGTCCTGAAGTTCCTTCGTGAGGAGATTGATGGACGCTTCCTGGACCGCGATTTGTTCGGTCGCTAAAAGAGCATCGTCGTAAGCCACCCGCACCGCCACCAAAGTATCCGCCACCACCGTGTCGTAATTGGCAATGGCTTGTTCCTTGGTCAGTTTGGAAGCACGCAGGGCTGCTTTAACGCGTCCGCCCTCATAAATGGATTGCGTGATCTGGAGATTCACGGACCACGTTTGGTCGGGGAGTGGAAAAGGACGCGTGGTCGGAAATGTTTCGAGGCTGTCCGGGTCCTTGGCCGTGTAGTTTCCATTCACTCCCAGTTTGGGCAGAGCCACGGCGCGGGTTTGCATGATGATGCCGTGAGTCGCTTCGAGATCGCTCTTCGCTTTCAGGATGGCGGCGTTGTTGCGCAGCGCAATGTCCAGAGCGTCAGCCAGTGAAATGGGCTTCGAAAGATCAGGGGCCAAAGGCAACACCGGAGTCTTTGCAGGGGTTAAAGCCGCGCTGGCGATCAAGATCGAGAGCGATGCCGTGATTAATTTCAAATTCATATAGTTCAAATTCTTTCCCAACCCCGTTTATTTTTGAGCCGTTTTCATCGGTTCAGGCCGTTGGATATACACATCCACCTGTTGTCCGACGTAGATCGGCGTTTGAGGCCGGTCCATCTCGAAGATGATTTGTAAAACGCGCGTGTCAACTCGCTCCGCGCTATCTCCGGTCAAAGACCTCTTCGGAACCACATACGGTTCGATGCGAACGAAGCGAATGGGAATCTTGTTTTTTGTGTCTCCTTTAAGAAAAGCGAAGGCGGATTGATTCGGTTGCACCAACGGTGCGTCCTGTTCATCGACATCCGCTCGAATCTGCAAAGTATCGACATCGCCGAGGATAATCCATGGTTCCACAGAGGTGACGTTGGCGTATTCCCCGGCGCGCGTATTGACCTGGAGAATCGTGCCATCGCGGGGGGCGCGGACCGTCAGGATTTCCAATTCCGTTTCCACCTGGCGAATCTGGCTTTCCAGGGCTTTGATATCAGCTTTAATTTTTCCAAGACGCGCGGTGCTGGCATCAACGAGGAATTGTTTCCGCGTTTTTTCTTCCTCGGTGGCGACGTTACTTTTCTCGAGTTTGATGATCCGAGCCAGCTGATCATTGGCATCGGCACGTTGCACTTCTTCTGTGCGGACGGTGGCTTGCAAAACTTCCAACTGCGACCTGGCTGTTTCCAGGCGGGCGGTTGCTTCGCGGTTGTCCAATTGCATCAATGGATCACCTGTTTTCACCTTGGAGCCAACGCCAACAAAAACCTTCTGCACAAGACCGGATTTCGTGGCGCCAATCCTGACATTTTCCCGCGTTGCCTCAAGGATACCAGTCGCGGCAACGGCGTAGGCAAATGGCGAGCGCGCCGGTTCCTGATAGGGCGGCGGTGGTGGCGGCTGATATTGCAGGCGCTTCACGAGGTAAACCCCGCCGCAAATGCCGGCAACGGCCAGGTAAAAGCTGAGTTGTTTGAATAACATAAAATTAGTTCGGAGCGGCGTGAACGCGCGAAACACGACCGTCTTCCATCTCGGTCATGCGATCGGCAAAATGATAAATGCGTGGATCGTGAGTCACGACGATCACACATCTTCCGGGAGCGCGAGCGATTGAAGCGAGCAACTCCATGATCTTCGCTCCGGTGTCCTTGTCGAGAGCTGAAGTCGGTTCGTCGCAGATAATCAGTTTGGGATCGTGCGCCATCGCACGCGCAATCGCCACGCGCTGTTGTTGCCCACCGGAAAGCTGGGTGGGCAACGCGTTCCCCCGTCCTTTCAATCCGACTTCTTCGAGCAATTCGTGCGCTCGCTTTTCCGCTTTTGCGCGGCTGACCCCGTTGATCAACAGTGGAACGCTGATGTTTTCTGCGTTGGTTAAAGTTGGGATGAGATTGAATTGCTGGAAAATGAACCCGATGTTTTTCGCCCTGAAATCAGTGATCTCTCCTTTATCCAGGTTGTGGAGCGGCACATCAAAAACATCCACTTCCCCGGAATCAAAACCGAGTGTTCCCGCAATTACGCTGAGCAAAGTGGTTTTTCCACAACCCGATGGTCCGACGATCATCAGCAGTTCCCCTTCGCGCGCGTCAAATTGTACTTCTCGCAACGCATGAATCCGGGCGTCCCCGGTGCCGAACGTCTTGGTCACCGCTCGCACGTGCACGGCATATTTGTGGCCGTTGCCATTGCCGTTACCGTTCGTCGAAATGGTGTGGTTCTCTGGCATTTGGTGAAAAATCACGCCGAATACGAAGGAAGGCAGATCGGCACAAGGAAACGACGTTGTGTAAATTTGACAGCCACTATCTTTTGGGAGCGCGATTCATCGCGGCGCAAAAATATCGTGCGGCGGAATTTCACCGGGCCTTGTTTTTTGAGTTTGTCTGCATTCATTGGTTGTCCTGTGTTGTCAGCCACGAAATACGATGGCTGGTTCCAGTTTGAAAATTTTTCGCAACCCAAGCACCGCCGCGAAGGCGCAAATGAAAAGAACCGCCAGGAATGTGTAGAGCGGCACCTGGTAGGGAAGGGAAAAGGGCGGCATCCCTTTCTTCAAAAAGCCAAGACCGACCACAACCGTGAGGCCGATGCCGATGCCGTAGCCGATGACGCCAACCGTGATCGCCTGTAAAATCACCATGCGGGTCAGCAGGCCATTGCTCGCTCCCATCGCCTTGAGCGCGCCGATATGACGCAGATTTTCCAGGATGAAGGAATAAAATGTCTGCCCCGCGATTGCGAAGCCGACGATGAAGCCGAGCACAATGGTGGTCGCAAATGAAACAGGAATCCCGGTGTTGCGGAAAAACCATTTCACGGTCATCGAAGCAAATTCTTTTTCCGTATGCGCACCGAGGCCCGTTTGTTCGTGAATGCGTTGGGCGACGTCGCGAGGAGATTGTCCCTCCGCAGGTTGAACCAGGATAAAGCTCAACATCTTTCGTTGTTTCGGCGCAAAACGGAGCGCCTGGTCGTAAGTGGTGAACACATACGGATAACCCCAAAACATCTTTTCCGTTTTGCAGATGCCAACGATGCGCGCTTCTTTGTCGTTGATCTCAAAAATATCTCCGACACCAATCGGTTTCGTGCGTCCCTGGCTCAAGCGTTCCACGCCGAGTTCGTCGATAATAACCGTATTCGGCAGACGCATATCTTCGATGCGACCCGCGAGCATGTGAACCGGGCGTCCGACGAGCGAAGAATTATCCAGACCAACGAGAATGATGGATTTGAAACTGCCATCGGCGAGGCGCGCCTGTTGTGGATTCCAAAATGTCGGCACGGCCCAGGCGACACCCGGGACCGACCGGACGCGATTCACATCCGTATCGCGCATCGCCTTGATTTCGTTCGCCTGCTCGACCTTGGGGTCGACGACCCAGATCTGCGAGCGAATGTTTTTTAAGTTCCCATTGGTCCATTCCAAAATGCCGAAGAAGACGCCTGCCTGCTGCGTCATGAGCAGCGCGGCGAAAGTCAATCCGCTGATGAGCATGATGTACTTCGCGCGGTCAGCGAACAGCATTTTGAGGGCAATGTGATACATCGGATAGGCGGTTTTTTTTTACGGCTGACGCGCGGCCAGTTGTTTCAGCGCGCCGAGAGAAAATTCAGTGATATGGTTTGCCAGCTTCTCCACATGTTCGCTGGAGGACGCCTGGTTTGGAAAAAGACGCTGCACGACAGGGCGGCAGTGGTGATGGAAAACGCATTGGCTTACAATGCTCATGGAGCAAAGGCGAATGCTTTCATCGCTTACGTTTGGTCCCACCAACTCGCGAACGATTTGGGCGAGCTGAATCGCCTGCGGACGAATTTTCTCGTCGACCAACATGTCGAGAGCACCGGTGGGTTCGATCATTTCCCGGGACATCATCTTGCCGTGGTGCGCGATCGTGCTGTCGTCGAAAATTCGAAGGAGGAACGAACGAATGAATGCCCGGAGTCGCTCTTCTGCGGATGCCCCTGGCTGAATACCATAATCGGTTGGAAATTTTTGGAATGCTTGTTCCTGACTTCGTCGGAGCACTTCGATGTAAAGTTTCGTTTTATCGCCAAAGTGATAGTTCACAGCGGCAATGTTGGCTCCCGCTCGTTGGCAAATCTCCCGAACCGTCGCGGCGCGGAATCCGACCTCCGAGAAGACCTCCGAGGCTGCATCGAGCAAATTCCGGCGGGTGAGGGCCTGTTCTTGATCCAAATGACTGTTTTCGACTGACATTACGTAAAACTACCGTTTCAAACGCATATTTCAAACAGATGTTTGAAAATGTCAATCCAACAGTGGAAAAAACAAAAAATTATCCCTTGAGGCGCTTTCCAGCGCCGGTTTTTACGCATTCTGTCGGTGCCGATCGAATTCCCGGCCGACGGCTTTCCTCGGTAATGTGCAAAAAGGGAGATTTTGTGTGGTTTTTTCGTAACATGCTTACTTGTAGCTATTTGGAACCGTGGCGAATATTCCTGAAGGAAATTTAGAAGCTAAAATACCGTCAGGAATATTCGCGACGCCATTTTAGCTTCTAAAGTGGCGCCGGGATTTTTCGCGGCGTCATTTTAGCTTCTAAATTCCCGCCGGGAATATTCGCCACGCCGTTTTAGCTTCTAAAATGAGGCCGCGAATATTCGCCATGGGATTTTAGCTTCTAAAACGGCGTCGGGAATTTTCGCGACGTCATTTTAGCTTCTAAACTCCCGTCAGGAATATTCGCGACGAAGTTTTAGCTTCTAAAAAACCGTCAGGAATGTTCGAAAGAGGATTCCAAATGCGAATGAGCCCTCTAGATTTTCCCAAACCACAAAGTTGCAATGAGCCATGAGCTCGTTTGCCCATACACGACGAATTTTTTGCGGTTTTTCACATCATCATTGCCAGTCGAGGAAAAATGGGGAATTTTCAGACCCGAATTTTTTGTCCCTTGAAAAAACCGATTCTGATCAGCATCACCGGCGTTGATAAACCAGGTATCACCGCTTCTGTCACAGAAGTCCTGACGGGCTTCGACGCCAATGTTCTGGATATCGCCCAGTCTGTCATTCACGACACACTGTCGCTCGGGTTGGTGGTGGAAATTCCCGAACACGCCTCGAAATTTGAGAGTTTGAAGGAGTTGCTCCAAAAAAAGATACCATCCGATCTCACGGTCCGTTTTGTTGATATCAGTCCCGAAAGTTATACCGACTGGGTGGGAAAACAGGGGAAGCCACGCCACATCGTCACGCTTCTGGCACGGCGGATCACAGCGCATCAGATCAGCCGCCTTTCTCGGATCGTCGCCGATCACAATCTGAATATCGACAAGATCAATCGCCTCTCCGGCCGCATTCCCCTGGAATCGGTCGCGAATAAGCAGAGTCAGGCGTGCGTGGAATTTTCGTTGCGCGGTTCCGTTCCGGATCTGGCGCGGTTGCGTCGGGAGTTCCTCGAACTCGCCGGCCAGATCGACGTCGATATTGCTTACCAGGAAGACAATATTTTCCGACGCAACCGTCGACTGATGGCGTTCGATATGGATTCCACCTTGATCCAGATGGAAGTCATCGACGAACTCGCCAAACGCGCGGGCGTGGGGAAGAAAGTTGCGGCGATCACCGAGCGCGCCATGCGCGGGGAATTGGATTTCAAACAGAGTTTTACCGAGCGCGTGGCGTTGCTGAAAGGATTGCCGGAAACGGCCCTTGGCGAAACTGCGGCGACCCTTGTCCTGACCGATGGCGCGGAACGATTGATCAGCACGGTGAAAAAACTTGGCTACAAAACCGCGATTCTTTCCGGGGGATTCAATTACTTCGGCCGCGCGTTGCAACGTCGATTGGGGATCGACTACGTCTTTGCCAACGAACTCGAAATCGAAGACGGCATGGTTACCGGACGCGTGGTGGGAGACATTGTCGATGGGGCAAAGAAAGCGTCGTTGCTGGCAAAAATCGCTCAGCACGAGGGATTCTCTTTGGAGCAGACGATTGCTGTGGGTGATGGCGCCAACGACTTGCCGATGCTCAGCATCGCGGGTCTCGGCATTGCCTTCCATGCGAAGCCCGTGGTGAAAGCCTCCGCCAAACAATCGCTCAATATCCTTGGACTCGATGGGATTCTGTACCTGATGGGTTTTTCGGAACGGGAAGTGATGAGTTGAGAAACTTTTTTTGTGCAGTGCCGGATTGAATAAGCGGTTGGGGACGTAGTCCGAAATGGATGCGCTTTTTTTCATCCAGACTGGACAATGGGGATGTCCGGGGAGATTCTTTTTGGCATACCATGGTTAGGAATTCACTTCAGATGGACTGCGGACGCGCCATCTTCTTTTCGTTGGCTGGTTTGGTTTTGTTCAGCTTTTCCGGTGTTGCCGCGGATAAAGCCAAGGCGTCGAAAACAACAGGGGCTTCCTTTCCAGCGCCTTTTAATACCGAGAAATCAACTCAGGCATTTTTGTCGCCGGAAGAAGCCGTTAAGAAGATTTCACTTCCGCCGGGTTTTCGCGCCACCCTCTTTGCAGGTGAACCCGATGTGCAACAACCAATTGGCATGACGACCGATGACCGCGGACGGTTGTGGATCACCGAAAACTATACTTACGCCGAAGCGGGCGTTGGCTTCGAAAAAAAATTGCGCGACCGCATTGTGATCCTCGAAGACGTCGATCACGACGGGCATTTCGACAAACGCAAAGTGTTTTGGGACCAGGGCGAGAAAGTGACCAGTGCGCTTTGTGGTTTTGGTGGTACGTGGGTGTTGGCCGCTCCGAAACTCCTTTTTATTCCGGACCGCAATGGTGATGACATTCCCGATGGAGAACCTGAAGTCGTGTTGGATGGCTGGGCGACAAACAACATTCAACACAACATCGTCAATGGATTGATGTGGGGACCCGATGGCTGGCTGTATGGCCGGCACGGTATCCTCGTTACGTCGCTGATCGGCAAGCCGGGTGCGCCGGAGAACGAACGGACGCCAATTAATTGCGGTGTCTGGCGTTATCACCCCACGAAAAAAGTTTTCGAAGCCGTCGCGCATGGAACAACAAATCCCTGGGGCATGGATTTCGATGATTATGGCGAAGGCTTCTTTATCAACACCGTTATCGGACATCTCTGGCACATTATTCCCGGTGCGCACTACAAACGGATGTATGGGCAGGACCTCGCTCCGCACACTTACGATTTAATTGAACAACACGCCGACCATTATCATTGGGATACGGGAAAAAAATGGCAGGAAACCCGCGACAACACCGGGAGCAATGACACGCTGGGCGGGGGACACGCGCATTCAGGACTGATGTTTTATCTCGGGGACAACTGGCCGGACCAATATCGCAACACGCTCTTCACCGTGAACCTTCATGGTTACCGTCTTAACAACGATCTCATTGAACGATCGGGTTCAGGTTTCGTGGGAAAACATGGTGCGGACTTTTTGAAAACAACGGATCGCTGGTTTCGCGGGATCGATTTAGTGGCGGCCAACGATGGAGCTGTTTTTATTTCCGATTGGTCTGATACCGGAGAATGCCACGAGAGCGATGGTGTGCATCGGAGTTCGGGAAGAATTTACAAAATCGCTTACGGCAATCCTGCGTCGCCGAAATTCTCGAACATTAGCAAATTGAGCAGCACCCAACTCGTCCAGTTACAGCTCGAGAAAAACGAATGGTTGGCGCGGCATGCGCGTCGAGTGCTGCAGGAACGGGCAACCGCGGGAAAGAACATGAAGAAAGTGAATGGAGAATTGCTGAAAATATTTACGACGAACCCGGATGTGACAAGGAAGCTGCGCGCGATGTGGGCGTTGCATGCGACGGGTGGGGCAAATGAACCATGGCTCGGTGAACAATTGAACCATTCTGATGAACATGTGCGCGTCTGGGCGATTCGCTTTTTAACGGAACCGAGAACCGTGAGTGACGACGTCATCGGCAAATTGGAGCAGTTGGCGAAGCATGAGCCGTCTTCGTTCGTTCGGCTTGCGCTTGCTTCCGCTTTACAACGCATTCCCGTGGAGCGCCGCGTGGAGATAGCGTCATCGCTGGCTTCACATTTGGAAGACCAGGATGATCACAATCTTCCGCTGATGATCTGGTTCGGCATCGAGCGTCTCGTAAATGCCAATCCCGATGCGGCGATTACAATCGCTTCGCGGCCTTGCATGCCGACGGTGCGTCGGTTTGTCGCACGACAGATTACGGAAGAGATGGAAAAGCAACCGGGGCCTGTGAACGCGTTGGTCTCTGCGGCAACGGGCTCTGCTCAACCGGATTTTCTGTTGGCGCTTTTGCAAGGGATGTCGCAGGCGACAAAAGGCTGGCGCAAGGCGACGATTCCAAAAGGCTGGCAGGACCTTGGCGTGGTTGTGGCGCGAAACGACAACAGCGAAACAAAGGATTTATATCGCGATCTTAGCCTGCTCTTTGGCGACGAACGAGTGCTCGGTGAAATGAAGGCAGTAGTTACGGACGCAGCGGGATCAAAAGAGGCGCGTCGGGCGGCGTTGCAAAAGTTGATCGACAGCAAAGCCCCGAACCTTGGTCCCTGGTTAAAAACGCTTTTACCGGATGCAATTGTAGCGCCGGTTGCAGCACGTGGCCTTGCGACATTTAACGCTCGGAATGCCGCGGAATTGATCGTGGAACATTACAATACTCTCGCTTCGGAAGATCGCGCGGAAGTGATCGGCTCCCTTGTCTCGCGCACAAATTATGTCGCCGTTCTTCTCGACGCGGTGGCCGCCGGTAAAATTCCTCGTCACGATATTTCCGCATATCATGCTCGCCAGATTCGCGGCCTCGACGACAAGGTTTTAAATCAAAAACTAACGGAGGTTTGGGGCGACGTGCGGGCAAGTGGCGAGGATAAAAAGAAGAGCATCGCGAAATTCAAAAGCCTGCTGACACCGGAACGATTGAAGAAAGCGGATCCCGCCAAAGGCCGACTCCTTTTTTCCCAGACCTGCGCCCTGTGTCATACGCTCTACGGCGAAGGCGCGAAGATCGGGCCGGATCTGACTGGTTCGGGCCGCAGCAATTTGGATTACCTGCTCGAAAATGTTATCGATCCGAGTGCCATTGTCGGCGCCGATTTTAAAATGTCGGTGGTCACGACCAAAGATGGTCGTGTGTTGAATGGCATTATTACTGCGAAAACCGATCGCACGGTGACATTGCAAAGTCTGGGTGAACAAACTGTGTTGGAGCGTAGCGAGATCACGGAGATGAAAGACTCGGCAACTTCCTTGATGCCTGAAGGCTTATTCGACGCGATGGATGAAGATCAGGTTGCGAATCTAAATTCGTATTTGATGTCCCCTCGACAAGTGCCGCTGCCCAAGTGATTGGGAGAGTGTTCGCGAACATTTATGGAATTACCGTTACTGGTAAACCGATCGAGACCAGTTTGACGAGGTAGTCTGCGTTCCAGTTTGCCAAGCGAAAACAACCGTGAGATTCGGTGCGTCCGACCTGCTCGGGATGCGGTGTGCCGTGAATCCCGTAGCCGGGTTTATCCAGACCTATCCAGGCGGTGCCCACAGGATTATTCGGGCGGGTGGTAAGATTAATTTGCCGCTCATTTGCTGCGCTTCTTCCGATTCGGGAAATGTCTCCGGATTGAAAGTGTAATCTGGATTTGGGGCGACTGTCATGACGTGCAGTTCTCCGATGGGCCGTTTATCAAAACGGGCGGCAATGCTGCATGGAAAATGCGCGAGTAAATTGGTCTCTGAATCGAACACCTCCAACTGCTTTTTTGAGAGACTGATGACAATCGATGCAGCTTTGATTTTTGCTTTCGGATACTGCGCGTTCGGCACCGAAACTTCCGTTCCCGCTACCACGTTCGACCAATTAACCGTTGGGTTCAGGCGGCGAATCAGGTTTGGCGATGCGTGGCTTCGTTCCGCGACGAGTTCGAGGGCCGTTTCAAAATCGAGTGCAGACTGGTGAGATTTCTCCAGCCACGTTTTCCCAATAGGTTGGAGGCGGGCAAGGTCATTACTTGTCAGGATAGAATGAATGATCGCAGGCGAGGGGAGGGGAAGCTGGCCACGGGTTTTCCAATCGAAATCGCCGGTAGGTGGCAAGCCGACTTTGGTTTGCAGCGCCATCAAAGCGGCTCGTGTTTGGGATCCGAGTGCGCCGTCGATCGATCCTGATGAAATCGCAAATTTGGAAAGTGCAATTTGGGCCTCCAGGATATCCCGAGACGGTCGAGGGTAGGACTCGGATTTAGGAGAGATGATTGAATTTGTAGCCGACTTGTTCGTGGCAATGAGGCGTGTGGCTGGATTGGATAAGAGGAGGGAGGGCTTGTTTGGAAGAATGGCATTCGTCCCGACGGAATTTGTGGAGGGCTCAAGGATAACCGCGGGGGCTGGAGTAATCTTTTTTGCTTCTTTGGAAGACCACGAGATCCATGCTGTGACGCCGCCAATTAATAATAAAAGCGCGAGCCACCAAAAAGTATCGCCGCCGGACTTTTTGTTGGAATTCGACTTAGTTGTTCCGCGTTGCTTTGCCAAAGGCCGGATGAAACCAAAAACAAAAAGTGTTTTCCAGTCTTAGTCGGTAATTGGAAATTATCCTTTAGAAGGGCTTCTCCTGATTCCTTTTTTCTGTTATAAGCGTGAAATGGTCAGGGTCTTGTCTCTTGTTGCAGGTCTGTTGGTGATGTTGTCTGCGTTTTCTTTACGTGCGGCGAACTGTCTCGCGCGGACAAACAGTCCGACGCTGAATTTGCCGGCGACACTCAGCACATCGGGCTATCTTACCGAAGCGGTATTTCATGGCGTGAGTTTTTCCTGGCCTGTTTCCATCGCAGCTCCTGTTGGTGAGACGAATCGCCTCTTCATTGCGGAAAAGGATGGTTACATCTCCCTGATTACAAATCTGGCGGCTCCGACGCGGACGGTCTTTCTCGATATTTCGGACATTGTTTCGAGAGATACCAAAGAGGACGGCCTCCTGGGGATGGCGTTGCATCCGGGTTTTGCGACCAACGGCTATGTTTTTGTTTTTTACAATACTCCGACGAATGGAACGAAGTGGGATTGCATTGCTCGCTTCCAGGTTGATCCGCAAAATACAAATCATGCCGTTCGGACTTCTCACACCGTAATTCTTTTTCAAAACGATCCAACGATTAACCATAATGCCGGAGACCTTCATTTCGGCCCGGATGGCTATTTATATGCGTCCATGGGGGACCCGAATTACACCTCGCAGCAGATTTATGATCTGCATTCGGGAATGCTTCGCATCGATGTCGATAAGAAGCCAGGAAATCGCTTGCCTAACCCGGTGAATGGCACGACTACCAATTATTTCGTTCCCAACGACAACCCTTATCTAAATGCAACGACTTTGAATGGTGAATCGATTGTGACGAATTACGTTCGCACGGAGTTCTATGCCATCGGATTACGAAATCCGTGGCGGTTCTCCTTCGATTCTTTGACCGGTGATCTTTATGTTGGAGACGTGGGACTGTGGTCTGCGGAGGAAGTGGATATTGTTCAAAAAGGTAAAAATTACGGATGGGGTTTTGCTGAGGGCAATTACATCTCAGAACAAGCCTACGCTCCCTACCTGACGCCTCCTCTTTACCAATACGATCACGAGAAAGGTCTGGCTATCATTGGTGGAACGGTCTATCGCGGCGGCCAAATTCCCGATTTGTATGGATGTTACGTTTTTGCCGACTACGCGAGCGGGACCATTTGGTCTTTGCGATACGAGGACGGGCAGGCAACGAATGTGCGGGAACTTTGCAATTACCCCGCCATAATTTGTTTCGGAACTGATCCTCGGAACGGCGATATTCTCCTCGCGAGCGCAGATGGGACTCTTCGTCGGATTGCCAAAACGAGCGTTCCTGAAGGGATCAGTATCCCGGTTCTCCTGAGCCAAACGGGCGCATTCAGCGATCTGGAGACTTTAACCACCGTTCCGGGAATTATCCCTTACGATATCAACGTATCGTTCTGGAGCGATTACGCACAAAAGCATCGATGGTTCATGGTTCCTTCAGGACAACAGATCGGTTTTGAACGAGACGACAATTGGCACTTTCCCGTTGGGACTACCTGGATCAAACATTTTGACATGGAGATGGTGCGTGGAAATCCTGCCACAAAACGAAGGATCGAGACCCGCTTTTTGGTTTTAACGGCCGACGGTGCGTACGGCCTCAGCTACGCGTGGAATGCAGCTCAAACCGATGCCTCTCTCGTTTCGGCGGGCGGAATGACGACGGAACTTGCTGTCACAAATAATGGGGTTCCGCAGAGCCAGCAATGGATGTTTCCCAGCCGATCCCAATGCCTGACGTGCCACACCCGGCACTCGGAGTTCGCGCTTGGTTTTACCACCCGGCAACTAAATCGAGATGTTTCCTGTGGCGGTGGTGTAGTCAATCAGATTCAAGCGATGAGCGACGCTGGTTATTTCACCGCCCCCGTTACGAACCAGCATCTTTTGCCTTCCCTGGCCGATGCTGCGGATTCGAACAGCAGCCTGGAATTTCGTGCCCGGTCTTATCTCGCTGTGAACTGTGCGAATTGTCATCAGCGTTTCGGGTGGGGTTTTGGAAACTGGGACGCGCGTTTAAGCACACAATTCTCCAGCGCAGGCTTAATTACGCCAGAGTTGAATGACTACAGCTATATCGATCAGATGATCATTCCCGGGCAACCCGTCGAGTCAATGATCCTCCAGCGAATGCAAGGTATCGGCGGACAACGGATGCCGCCGCTTGGAAGTACAGTGATCGACCAGACCGGGATTGATCTTGTAACGCGGTGGGTCAATAGCTTGGTCAATCGACAATCCTTCGCCGATTGGCAGATTGCACAATCTGTTACCAACGTGACTTCCTTTGCTGATTCTGATGGCGACGGAGCGCCGAACTATCATGAATATCTTGCCGGCACCAATCCCAGGAACGCGGCGAGCATCTGGAAATCAACGGTATCGAAGTTCTCCGACCATGTTGAACTGAGTTTCAATATAATTTCCAACCGTATCTATGAAGTTCAGTGGTCAACGAATCTTCTGTCTGGTTGGCAACCCCTTGATCATCCTGGCAACGCGCCGAATCCAAAGGCAGGTGATGGCGTATTGACGTTAGATCTTGGTGCTCCGGTAAATCTTAACAAGTTTTACCGTGTCGAAGTCAGGGATCCCTAGATCCTTCTAAAAACTTTCCTTCAATTCCTGGTGCCCTCTCTCACCGTTGGAGTGTCAAAGCCTTTTCAGGCCCTGGAGGAGACCCGTTTTCAAAGGCCTGTTTCTAATAACTTCCAGCAACCTTTCTCCACTTTTGAATGATTAGAGAACAAGAAACGGGCAGAAATGAACAACCCGGGCGTAGAGGGTTTAGGGCAAAAAATTAATTCTTTGATCATCGAAGATGAAGAACCGTCAACAAACCAAAGCGCATTACGACAATGAATCCAACGGTTTGTTGATGCACCTCCTGGAATATCGTTCGAAAGACAAAGCAATCGGCCCTGTAAAAGCGCATCTCCTGCCTGCGCTTCGCTTTTGCAGGGCATCCTTCCGGAGTGCCGCTCTCGAGACAATCGACGACGAATTTTTGCCAAGGAATGCAAAGCCATTAGCTGATCGTTCTCTGAGACTCACGGTGCAATTTGAAGTTAATCACATGAACCTGTTCATATCTCAACGGCCAAGGTTGAACTACCCACGGAGGAATTTGTGACGACCTTTGTGGCGGGACTCAGTTTTAAAACTGCGCCGGTGAATGTGCGAGAGCAGCTTGCGGTTTCACCAGCGAAGCTTCGTTGCACGGCGTGTCGCTTAAAGCTAAACGGTGGATTGAACGAAGTGGTTGTTCTCTCGACCTGCAATCGGATGGAGATCTATGGCGTGACTCAGCAGCGTGGGATCGATTCGCTCTTGAAATGTATTACCAGAGGGAATGTAGAACTGGCGTCTCATTTATTCGTTCACGAGGGAGAAGATGCTGCCCGTCACCTGTTTTCTGTAGCCGGTGGTCTTGATTCAATGGTGATCGGTGAAACCGAAATCACCGGCCAGGTCAAACACGCTTATCAAACAGCACAGCAAGCCGGACTTACGGGGCGTGTCACCAACTGCCTCTTTCAAAAAGCACTACAAACGGCAAAAGAAATCCGGACCTGCACGCAAATTCAACGCGGCGCAACTTCCGTTGGAAGTGTGGCTGTGCAGCTCGCGGAAAAGATATTTGGAAATCAATTCTCGGAAAAGACTGTGATGATTATTGGTGCCGGGAAGATGGGGGAGGCTTGCATCAAGCACCTCGCTAAAAAAGGAGCGAGGTCGATAATCGTTTCCAATCGTTCCTTGGAGCGAGCACAACTTCTGGCAGGCGAATTTGGCGGGCGAGCCGTTCGGCTGGATAACATCAAAGCTGAGTTGGTTAACGCAGACATCGTTGTCAGTTCGACCGGCTCCCCGCAAACGATTCTAAGACGTGCGGATGTGGAAGAGGTAATGCAAAAACGCCGTAATCGGCCCCTCTTCTTCATTGATATCGCTGTACCGCGCGACATCGATGCCGAAGTTGCCCTCCTTGAAAACGTTTACCTCTACGACATCGATGACCTGCAGGAGATCGTGCGAGAGAACGCCCGCTTGCGCGAACAGGAGCTGGCGCAATGCGAAAACATTATTTCTGAAAAAATTTCCGAAGTATTCACGAAACTAAATCGAAGCCAAACCCATGAACCTCGCCGCGAAAAAGAATCCGGCCTCGGATTTGCGGGATTTGCGCCAAGCCCTGTCTGAGGCAGACGGCAGTCTTGGGCTCGCAGATCTTCATCGCACTGCATTTAGTGCGGCGATTGGCTGGTTTGGCTTTCTTTCGATTTCAATCAGCGCGAGGTGTGAGAGCGGAACCGAGCCTGCGGATTTTGGCGGAATAAACCCTGCCGGCCTGAATGTTGGCCGGGTTGTCTGTCGAAACAACGGTGCTGCAGCGGCGCCGTTCGAGACAAAAACAAAGCAACGACAAGGACTAACATGAATACAAAAAAAATCCTCTTAATTGTGCTGGCAGCCGCGGGGTTGCTGGCCTTGCCGAGGATTATGCCAGCCGCAATCAATAAAGGTATCGAAGGTTCTCCCCACGATTTCTCGACGAATTCGTGGAACACACGCAAAGGAACCTGTAGCACATGCCATCAAGCTCACAATACTGACGTCGATCAAATTGTGCCGCTCTGGAATCACAAGACATCGACGGCGTCCTTTACTCCGTATTCCAGTCCTACATTGAATGCGACGGTTGGATCGCCAGATGGGTCTTCTCTCGCCTGTTTGAGTTGCCATGACGGAACTCTGGCGATCAACGAAGGGATCAGTGGTACGCTCGGTGGTGGTTCGACCTCGTCTGGCCCGATCGACGCTGGCGCACAAATTGGACCGGACTTGCATGTCGTGCATCCAATCTCCTTCACGTACGACGCCGCGCTGGCAACCGCCGACGGTGGATTGGAAAATCCGACGAGCTACAAGATCGGCGATCCGAAAACAGCGCTGACGTATAGCACTGCCCCGGTCCCGGCAACCTGGAGCGGCACAAGTCTGACTGGAAAAACTATCGATGAAGCTTTGCTCTTTGAACATAAGATGCAATGCGCTTCCTGCCATGACGTTCATAAACTCGAAGGTAGTGCTCCGGAAAGTGGCATTCTGACTCGAATCAGTGGATCTGATTCCGGCGGCAAAGGCAGTACGCTCTGCCGAACCTGTCACGTGAAGTAGAAGAAGGATCACGTTGTTAATGCGGAATACGAAAAGAGGCCTCCTGCGGGGCCTCTTACTTTTTTGAAACTTCTCGTCCATTCTCTCGAGATTCCTCCAGGTCCTCGAATCACCCAATTTGGGCTAAGCAAAGGACAAAATCCGTGCAGTCCAGGACCGATCGTTTTCGGCACATTGAGGAGTAACGAGTTATGAAACTTTTCAATCACTTCATTCGACCGATGCTTGCCGCTGTGTTGGTAATCTATGCGGCAGGTTGTGCCACGAAAGGACCAGTCAAAAAGCAGGATTTTACATTTTTCCCTCCAGCTCCCGATGAGCCACGGATTCAATTCCTGACCAGCATTAGCGCCGAGTCCGATTTGGCTGGTCCGAGCAAATTCAATAAAATGATCGTGGGTGAAGAACGGATCGTGCGCCCGATCTGGAAACCGTACGGTGTGACGTTTACGAAGGGCAAAATTCTTGTTTGCGATACGCAACCCAAAAACATCAGCACCATTGATTTGGGAAAACGCAAAATGACTTACCTCCGTCCTGAAGGTCGCGGCGCCATGAAGATGCCAATCAACGTTGCGGTGGATAAAGAAGGTTTTCGCTATGTCACTGACACTGTGCGCGGACAGGTTCTGATTTTCGACGCCAGGGATGAATTCGTTGCGGATATCGGCAAAGCCGGTGAGATGAAACCCTGCGGTCTCGCTGTGACGGAGGATCGGCTGTACGTGACCGACCTCTCAAATCATTGCGTCCGGGTCTATGGTAAAGCGAATCGGGAACTGCTCTTTAAAATTCCAAAGGATGCTAACGATCATAAAACCAAATTGTTTTCTCCAACCAATCTGACCCTGGACAAGGAAGGAAACCTCTATGTTTGCGACACGGGCGCGTTTGCGGTGAAGGTTTTCGACCCTAACGGGAATCTTCTGCGGATGGTCGGCGACGTGGGATTAAAGCCGGGCCGGTTCGCTCTGCCGAAAGGGATTGGCGTGGATCACGAGCAACGCCTTTACGTGGTAGATGCCGCCACGAGCGTGGTGCAAATCTTTGATAAAGACGGGAAGCTCCTGATGTATTTTGGCGAACCCCAGTCGAGTGGACAGGCGGGGCTATATCTTCCGGCCGGCCTTGCCTTGGATTACGAGAATGTTGGGCTCTTTAAAAAATTTGCGGCTCCTGGCTATGACATCGATTTTTTGATTTATGTCACCAACCAGGCCGGTAGCAAAAAGGTAAGTGTCTTTGGTTTTATGCGAAAAAGTTAAGGTGGCTGTGTTTCCGTGAAACAACCAATCCCCAACCGCGAACGATTTCAGGAGCAGGTGCGAACCGCTTTTGCCTTTCTCCTGTTTACAATCGCCGCCCTAATGGTTGGTTGTAGCACGCCAAACAAACAGAAATGGTTGACGTTATTCTTTGATGGCGTGCCGGTCCCAGGCAAGACAAACCAAGTTGCCGTTGCTTTGGATGAAGATGGAAGGCCCCTTGAGACGGTTGAGGCTCCGCGTATTGATCTCACCCCGAAGGCACCACCCGTATTTTATCGCCACCCGCCCTACGAAGATCGCCAATGTAACGAGTGCCATAAGTCAAAGTATTCCCCGGAATTAAAAGGTCCTCAAAAGGATGTCTGCTTTAGCTGTCACGATGATTTTGTCGCGAAACCTAAATTTAAACATCAACCGGCGGATAATGGAGAATGCAACGCCTGCCATGATCCGCACGGTTCTACCTTGCCAAAGATGTTGAAGAAATCCGGTGGTGACCTCTGTGCCGATTGCCACGATCCATTCACCAAGAAATTCAAGCATACGCCGGTCGAGAATGGGGAGTGTCTCTCTTGTCACAAACCGCACGCCTCTGAGCAGGCTAAACTTTTGCTGAAGGAAGATGGCAAGCTTTGTTTCGAATGCCACGAAGATCAACAAAAGCAATTCGCCACGGCAAAAGTAAAACATCAACCCATTGAAAATGGCGAATGCAGTTCCTGCCATAATCCGCACGCGTCGGATCAAAAGAAACTTCTTCTCAAGGAAGATGGGAAATTGTGCATGGATTGCCATGAGGAGATTTCACAACAACTCTCGAAAGCGAAAATCAAACATCAACCTGTGGAAAATGGGGAATGTCTCTCCTGTCACAATCCTCACGTATCGGAGAATAAAAAGCTGCTGGTCAAAGGCGATGGAAAACTTTGTTTCGATTGCCATGAAGATCTGCAAAAGCAGATCGAAACCGCGAAAGTGAAGCACGATCCCGCAGGGAACGGAGAATGCGCTTCCTGCCACAAGGCACATCACTCGGATGAAAAAGGATTGTTGCTCAAATCCTCAAGTTCTCTTTGTTTCGAATGCCACGAACAAAAGGAAATGGCCACGGTAAAAAGCCACGCCAATGCAGGACAAAAATCCTGCACGGAGTGTCATGACCCGCACGCCAGTGGCGAAAAACATCGTTTGAACGCTGCATTTCTGAAAGTTTCTGCGCCGACACCGAGTAAATGAACAACGCACGACACAGATATTGGATCTGGGTGGTGATGACGGTCCTGATGGCGCTTAACGCGAACGGCCAGGTCCGTCGGCGTGCGCCGGTCGAGGAACCACAGTGGTTAAAATGGCGTGTCTCGGAGGTGGATGGAGGGATCTATGGCGAAGGAACGTTTGAAGAAACAAGCTTCGGCGGAAATACTGTGACACACGATCGAATCTTTCTTGGTCCCAGTTTTGGACTCGATCTGGTTGGTTCAGTTTATCATCCAAATCTTATGCGCTTTGTCTTGAATACAGAGGGCGCTTACGGATGGAGTGAGGAAACGATTTCTTCAGGAGGCGTTACTACGCACCGGGGTCAAAACGAATATCTCGGACGAATTTATGGCAATGCGGATATTCTCGCCAATAAGCCGGTCACGGTGAATGTTTTCGGGAATTACGATCACAGTTTTCGGGATTACGACTTCTTTAACCGCGTCACAGTGGACAGTTCACGGTATGGAACACGAATCGGGTATGGCGATGGTCCGCTTACCGCCAATGTCGGTTATTCGCACCGGGAAGAGAGCGCATCGGGGCTCGTGGGCGTTTCCGATTCCGCAGACGATGTTGCCACAATGCAGTTACGACATACTCGGGAATCCGGGAGTACGAGTTTTGATTACACTTTGAATCAATATACGCGCGGTGACCTCGGGAGACTTGGCGAAGGGAGCGATCACTCGATTTCAATCGCTGACAGCGAGAAATTTGGAAATCGGAAGCAGTACAACCTTAATACTGGCCTTAGTTATTTTCGTCGTGATTTTTTAACGGATCCCAGCGACGAGGTTACTGGCCATGCGACACTGGACGTGGAACACCGACGCAACTTGAGCAGTTATCACGATGTTTCTTTCGATCATTACAACAGCGGTGGTTTTGGTTCTGATAATTACTATGGGCAAAGCCAGCTCAGACACCAGCTGTACGAAAGTCTTGCTTCGACGCTCATCTTTCAGGCGGCGAATATCGATGTTTCGGACACTTTAAATTCGGGTTACACCAGGCGTTTAGGCATCGGGGTAAATGAGGCGTACACAAAACGCATTGGTAGTGAACATCGCGTGACGGTGAATACATCGGTGATGGTGGAACATGTCGACCAGGAAACCATCAGTCGGGTACGCAACGAGCGGCATACTTTTACCACCGGGGTGGGCGGCTCAGGCTTGGAAAGCTTTTTCCTGAATCTGCCGAATGTCATGCAATTCACCATCGTCGTCTCCGATCAAAATGATTCCGCGCCGGCATTTGTTCTGGGAATCGATTATGATGTCCGGACCGTTGGTACCCAGACCCTGGTCGAACGTCTGCCCGGTTCTCGCATCACAGCCGGCAGTCTTGTTCTTGTGGATTACGAGGTAGTGCCAGCCAATTCTGGAAGTTACGAATCCTTGAATGAACTGTTTCAAATCCGTTTTGATCTGTACAAAAACTTTTGGGGTTTATACGCGCGGGTAAATCTTTATGAAAACAATGCGGAGCGTGATTTAAGGGTGCAGAACCTGATGAGTTACAACTTCGGCACGGACATAAATTGGCGATGGTTTCGCGCTGGACTTGAATACGAGGTTTACGATTCGAGTTTTTCGGATTACCAGGCGGTACGTTTGTTTCAGTCCCTTTCTTTTCGTCCCAATCAAGGATCGTCACTCGGCGTGACACTATCCGAATCGTGGACAGATTATGCCGATGCGAATCGAACGGAGCAAAACATTCGCTTCATCACGCTGTATCATCGGGCGCTGACCACGAAACTGCGTCTGGACCTCAACGGCGGTTTTCATGTGCGGAATGGAAGAAACGTAGACCAGACGCTTGCGACCGTGCGTCCGGCTCTTGACTACACGGTGGGAAAGATGAGCATGCGGGCAGAATACGATTTCGAACATCAATTGTTTTTGGACCGTGAAGAGCGGAACAAACATATGTTCGTGATCCGAGTAAAACGAGTCTTCTGAAATGAAAGCGAGTCTCGTCATTTTGAATCGAATCTGGCTGACCTCCGCCTGCGTGGTGCTTTCATCAATCGTCATGGGAACGGCGGCCAAAGTTCCGAAAGTAAAATCGGAACAGCCAAAATTAATCTGGCCCGGGGCACCGAACGAACCTCGCATTTCCTACATCAAAACCATCACGCGTCCTGCCGATGCTGGAATCAAAGGGTCAGCCTGGAGGCGTTTTGGCCATTGGTTGACGGGTTCTGAAAAAGGCGACGAGCCTTTGCAAAAACCATTTGGCCTGGCCTTGGATGAAAAGGACAACCTGTGCCTCACGGATACTGGCGCCAACGCGGTTTGTTATTTTGATCGTTCGCGAATGAAATGGAAACGATGGGACAAGATCGAAAAGATACGGTTCTCCTCGCCCGTGGCGGTGGCCAAGAGGAAGGACATCTTTTTCGTCGCCGATTCCGCTTTGCAGACTGTCATCGCATTTAATGAAACTGGGAAATTGCTCTTCCAGGTTACGAACAAACTCGAACGTCCCTCCGGTCTGGCTGCCTCGACTGATCGGTTGTTTGTCGCCGATGCAAAACGGCATGCTGTGATCATCTTTGATCTCAAAGGGCGTTACGTGGAGGAGTTTGGAAAACGGGGGACTGCAAATGGAGAATTTAATTTCCCCACCCACATAGCGTTGGATGGAAAAGGAAACCTGTACGTTACCGATTCAATCAACAGCCGTGTGCAGGTTTTTGATGGCGAGGGAAAGTTCAAGCGAACGTTCGGAGGCATTGGAAACAGTACCGGCCAGTTCAGCCGTCCGAAGGGAGTCGCTGTAGATTCATTCGGACACGTATATGTGGTCGATGGAATGTTCGACAACGTGCAGATTTTTGATGGGGCTGGACGGTTTTTGCTGACCGTCGGCCAGGCCGGAAGCAACAAAGGAGAGTTCTGGTTGCCGAATGCCATTGTTATCAGTCGTGGAAATGAAATTTTCGTGGCTGATTCCTACAATCATCGCCTCCAACAGCTGGAATACGTAGGTGGACCATGAAAAGCACACGCCACGTTCCCTTCATTCTTTTGGCCAGTTGCCTTGCGTTTATCGTGACCGTGATCAACGCGCACTCGGACACCATTCTGAACTCGAAGCATGATCTTTCCGTAACTGGACCAGGGCCAATCAAGGCGTCAATGGAGTCCGAGGTCTGTTTGTTTTGTCACACGCCGCATCGTGGTACTGGGGAGACGCCGTTGTGGAATCATACACTCTCAAGTGCGACTTATACTCCTTACGACAGTTCGACGATGAAGGCGGCGGTTGGACAGCCAACGGGTGCATCGAAATTATGCCTGAGTTGTCATGATGGCACCGTTGCGCTTGGGATGATTAAGAGCCGCGCTACTCCGATCAATATGTCCTCTGGTGTTTCGGCGATGCCTCCTGGTTCGGCAAACCTTGGCACCGATCTTTCCGACGATCATCCCATTTCATTTACCTTTGATGCGGCGCTTGCCAGTGCGAATGGCCAGCTCAATCCCCCGAGCACGCTCAATGGCAAAGTGCGGTTGGATCACAACAACCAGATGCAATGCACCTCCTGTCATGAGCCGCATAACGATCAGTATGGAAAATTTCTTGTGGCCGATAATAACGGATCGGCTCTCTGTATTACCTGTCACATCATGACATCGTGGCAAACCTCTGATCATCGTACGTCGAACAAACCTTGGAATGGCGCCGGAGCGAATCCCTGGCCTCAGTCCGACAAGACGACCGTCGCGGCAAATGCCTGTGAGAATTGCCACGCACCGCACAACGCCGGGACGAAACCTCGGCTCCTTAATTTCGCGCAGGAGGAACAAAATTGTTTTTCGTGTCACAGAGGGAATGTCGCCGCAAAGAATATCGAACCTGAATTCAGCAAGATCAGTGTGCACCCGATGCTGGCATCGAGCGGATTGCATGATCCGATGGAAGATCCGGTCAATCCAACCCGGCACGTAGCGTGCGTGGATTGCCACAATCCACATGCGGTGAATTCCAGCACGGCACAGGCACCCAATGTCTCGGGTGCTCTCGCCGGGCTGACGGGTGTGAATGTTTCTGGAACTTTGGTGAAGCCGCTGACTGCAGAATATGAACTTTGTTTTCGTTGTCACGGCGACAGTGTGGGACGCGGTCCCGCACGGGTGCCACGTCATGTTGTGGAAACGAATACGCGGCTGGAATTTTCGGCCGGAAATGCTTCGTTTCATCCCGTCACGGCGCAAGGTCGCAACGCCAATGTTCCAAGCCTTCTCGCACCAATGACGACAGCGAGCCAGGTCTACTGCACTGATTGCCATAACAATGACCAGGGAGTGAAAGCCGGTGGCGCGGGACCGAACGGCCCGCATGGTTCGGCGTTCCCTCCCTTATTGGACCGGCAATTAACGACGACGGATTTCGGGATGGAAAGCGCGGCGGATTATGCCCTTTGTTATAAGTGCCATAGTCGCGGGAGCATTTTAGCTGATCAAAGTTTTCCGCATAACCGGCACGTCGTCACGGATCAGACGGCGTGTTCGACGTGCCACGATTCCCATGGCGTCGCAGGGACGGAACATTTGATCAACTTCAACAAAGATTACGTGTCTCCGAACTCCAAAGGTGTTCTGGAATACAAGCCTTCGGGTATTTACCACGGCAACTGCTCCTTGACGTGTCATGGTAAAGATCACGACAAAACTCCTTACTGACGCCGCGAGGCTCGGATAGTGCTCGAAATGCAGGGGTTCTAGACCTTCCAAATGGGACAGAAACTCCTCGACCGGGAAGTTTAAGTAGCATCATAGAATCTTTGAATCATACGAAATATCGGTCCGAAATAATTAAAAATCCTGCCCGGGGAGCGGCTTGGGGGGGTTCAAAATGGGGGAATTCGTCTCAACAGACCGTGGGAGGTACCGAATTTTCAGTTTTTTAGGACAAAATGCGCAACTGGCTGATTTAGGATACTGCTACAGGCGCAGCTAACGGCGACTGCAAAAAGGACTTTAAAAATTTACCCGCAGTCAGTTGCGCGTCCCTCTGTACTTTAAAAAAACACGCGCAGGGAGATTCGCGACCTTCTGTACATTAAAAAAGGACGCGCAGCTAGCTTCGGGTGTCTCTGTACTTTAAGAATGGAGGCGCCGTTGGCTGCGGGAGTTTCTGTACTTTAAAAAAACGGTCCGCCGACAGCTGCGGGCAAATTCTGAAAGTACTTTTGGAGGAGTTTTTCCGGTGGCCGTTGACCTGAAACTTAGAGGGTTGGTCGCCTTGGAAGGCGAGGTAAAATGGCGGCGTCTTGACCCGAAAAAGCAATCCGGGATTTCAATTGTTTTGTGAAGTTTTAAGCCTTGGAAAATGCGAATCGATCATCGAGAGAGCCGATTCATCCTCTTAACCAACCTTCTCTGGCGATGAATCAGACAAAAAGTCCGAACTTCGGAACAGTTTCAATTCCGACGTGTAAACCGGGTTCGGAATGGGGCCGGTCTTGGACCCTTTTGAAGACATTATCCGAGATCGTGTTGGCGCGTGCATGCGAGAGGACGAGCCAAAAACCACCAGTTTTTTGTATACCGTCCGCAAGGTCTTTTGTTCCCAATCGAAGACGAAGAATTGGCAAGAATTGCAAAGCAGCCAAAAGAGCTTCCCCGCATCCTGTTCACGTGAATAAAGCTGGTAAAAGCTTCAACTCCAGCAGCGAAAAACAAGTCGCTGTCGTTGTGGTTGAGTCTGTTTTGCCAATGCGAACATCCCGTAGGAACTCAATCGTTAACATGAAAAAATTAATCATCCTTGCAGCCATCGTCTCGGTTGGAGCGTGGGGCTCCTTGCGCGCCGCAGATGTCAAAGAAAACTGGGAAAAAGGTTGCCAAAAGTGTCACGGCGAAGACGGCAAAGGCCAAACCAAGATGGGACAAAAATCCGGCACCAAAGACCTGACCGATCCGAAAGTGCAGGCCGAATTCACCGACGAAAAAGCGTTTAAGTCCATCAAGGAAGGCATCAAAGACGGGGACAAGACCAAGATGAAACCCGCCGAAGGGCTTCCGGATGACGAAATCAAGGCGCTCGTCGCGAAGTCGCGCAGCTTCAAGAAATAATTTCCGTGGTACCTCAGGAGGGCGGCCACGGCCGGGTGGAGGTCCCGGATAACAAACCTCCTTTTGATGGGTTGAGCTAACGATGCCTGGGCCGGGCGGTGACTCGGCTCAGGCCAGCTGCGAACGGGAACATGTTTCTTGCGGAAAAGGTTTTGGGAGCAGTGGACCAAAAACCAAAACGTATGAAAACAAAAGGAATGCTGACAGTAGGCCTTCTCGGAGCAGCGGTTGTTTCGGCACCCGCAGCCGACGTGAAGGAGAACTATGACAAACAGTGCGCGAAGTGTCATGGGGCCGACGGCAAAGGGGACACGAAAATGGGAAAGAAAACTGGAGCAAAGGATTACACCGATCCCAAAGTCCAGGAGGGAATGAAAGAAGACAAAGCCTTCAAAGTTATCAAAGAAGGCCTCAAAGACGGTGACAAAACCTTGATGAAACCCGCGGAGGGTTTGAGCGACGAAGAAATTAAAGCGCTCGTTGCCCACATGCGGACCTTCAAGAAGTAGTGAAAAGCAGTTCGGAAACAACAACGGCACGTTCTCGAAACGTGCCGGACGTGAAAACAGAGAGGCAGAACGTTTCTGTCGAGACGTAGTTTTTTATGAATCTAGAGTTCACTCCCCCCGGATCAATTAAATCGGCCTGGCGTAACTGGATCAGCCTGTCGGGCCTCGTGCTGATGTTGAGCGCGGTATTCGCGTTCTTCTTCCTTTTTGCGCTCGATGCGATTGGTCATTTTTCCAACCCTTACATTGGACTGCTCACATACCTCATCGCGCCCATGTTTATTTTCATCGGGCTGGGAATCTTTGCTGTCGGTATTTGGATACGCCGCCGCCGCCTGAAAGAGTCCGGTGGAGACGCGGCCTCCATTCGGATTGATTTGTCACGTCCGCGGGATAAGAAAATTTTAACTTTGTTCCTCGCGGGCAGCACTTGTTTTTTATTGGTGACGTCGGTGGCGACCTACCATTCCTATCATTATACCGAATCGGTGCAGTTCTGCGGGCAAACGTGTCACACTGTGATGAAGCCGGAACTGATCAGCTACCAACATTCCTCCCACGCGCGTGTTGCCTGTGCGGAATGTCATATCGGGGACGGCGCGGAATGGTATGTGCGCTCGAAGTTATCGGGCACCTATCAAGTGTATGCGACGATCGCGGGGAATTATCCCACACCTATTCAAACGCCGATCAAAAACTTGCGGCCCGCGCAGGAGACTTGCGAACAGTGTCATTGGCCGAAGAAGTTCGTTGGCAACCTGGACCGCACTTACAAATACTTTCTCACCGACAAAACCAATACACCCTACAGTTTGCGCCTGCTGCTAAAAGTCGGTGGGGGCGATCCCACGTATGGTCCCGTGGGTGGCATCCATTGGCACATGAATGTTGCGAACAAGATCGAGTATGTTGCGACCGATCGGGCGCGTCAAAAGATTCCATGGGTCAGAATGACCGATTCGCAAGGCGTTGTGACCGAATTCAAGACGGCTGGTTTCACCAACGACATCTCACAAATGCAGGTGCGCCGGATGGATTGCATGGATTGTCACAACCGTCCGGCGCATCGCATGCAAACCGCCGATGCGGCGGTGAACCTCGCGCTGGAATTAGGCCGGATCGATCGTACCTTGCCGTTTATCAAATCGAATGTGGTGTGGACGTTAATCCAAACGAACTACACGTCTGAGCCTCAGGCGCAAGAGGCGATTGCGGCCACCCTGGCAAATGCTTATCCGAATGAACCACGGATTCGCTCTGTAATTGAGGCGGCGCAACAAATTTATTCGATCAACTTCTTCCCTGACATGAAGGCGGATTGGCGCGCGTATCCTGAAAACATTGGCCACAAAGATTGGCCGGGATGTTTCCGTTGCCACGACGACAAGCACAAGAGCACTGACGGCATGCATACCATCAAAGGAAATGATTGCAATGCCTGCCACACGATACTTGCGCAAGGGGACGGCACGGAATTGAACCAAATCAGCCCCCTGGGGCAGAAGTTCAAACACCCGGGCGAAGAGATCGAAGACGGTTACCTGTGCACCGATTGCCACAACGGAGGTTTATGAACCGCGTTGAGCGTAAGCCCCTGAATCAGGTTTCGATGCCGTAAACTTTGATTTTGTTGTAAAGCGTCTGGCGGCCAATCCCCAGGCGCTTTGCTGTTTCCAGCTTATTGCCGCCGGTTTCCTTCAGCATCTGCGCAATGGCATTGCGCTCCATGGCTTCCATCAGGGTAAGGTCCTGCACTTCAGCATCGGCACTGGTGGATGCGGTGGAAATGGAAAGGTCCTGCACATCGACCATATTGCCCTCGCACATGAGAACGGCCCGTTGAATTTCATTTTGCAACTGACGGACGTTTCCGGGCCAATCGTAGCCGCGCAATTTTTCCTGGGCGGCGGGACTGTAACCCGCAAGGTTGCGTCCCGCCTGGGCTGCGAAACGTCTGAGGAACGAATTCGCCAGCGGGAGAATATCTTCCCGACGTTCTCTCAACGGCGGGAGATGAATGGATATGGCGCTGATACGGTAATAGAGATCTTCGCGCAGTTTCCCGTCCTTGATGGCTTCTTCCACTTTACGATTGGTCGAAGCAACGATGCGACAATCGGTTTTGTAACTGGTTCGACCGCCGACGGGGCGGACTTCTTTTTCCTGAAGAACACGCAACAGCTTGCTTTGCGTATCGATCGGCATTTCTGACAACTCATCGAGGAGCAGTGTGCCACCTTCAGCCTGGCGGAAGAGTCCTTCGCGATCGGTATTCGCGCCGGTGAAGGCGCCTTTGACGGAACCAAACAATTCGCTTTCGATCAATTCCCGCGGCAAGGCGGCGCAGTTAATTTTGATCAGCGGCCCTTTACTGCGCGGACTCAAAGCATGGATCAGATCGGCAATCACTTCTTTTCCGGTGCCGCTTTCACCTGTGATCAGAACAGAAACATCGCTCGGGGCGACGCGTTCAATCGTGCGGACCACACCTTTCATGGCGGCGCTCTGGAAAATCGGCGAGGCACCGCCGCTCATGGTGGAGAGGGCGTTGCGCAACGCGCTGGCTTCTTCGTTCAGGCGTTTGTGTTCCAACGCCTTCTCGACAGAAACGAGTAATGTTTTGTGGTCAAACGGCTTGTTCTGAAAATGATAAGCTCCGCGTTTGGTCGCTTCGACCGCGGCATCGAACGTGGCGTTACCCGTCAGTACAATGACTTCGGTCTCGGGCCATTGCTTTTTGATGAGGGGCAACAGTTCCAGTCCGTCGCCGTCGGGCAGGACGAGGTCCAGCAAAAGAATATCTGGCTGTGGACCACTGAAAGATTCTTTGAGTTCGGCGGCGTTGGCCTTGGGGATGGGTTCGAAGCCGCCAGTGCGAAGGATTTTGTTTACGAGTTCACGTACTTCGGACGTGTCTTCGACCACCATGACTTTTGCTTTCATACCTTTTTAGAGCGCGCGTTTGCGCAGGAACCGACAAAAGCGTTAAACAATTTTAAAAACTCAGGATAACGGTCGTAAAGTCGTTCGGGATGGAACTGAACGCTGATCAGAAACGGCAACAAATTTTCATCTTTTAACTCCATGGCTTCCACAATGCCGTCGTCACTCGTTGCCGTAGGTTTCAAAAGACCGGCAATTTTTCCAATTGCCTGATGATGAGTGCTATTCACACCCAATTTTTGTTTACCCGTAACTCTCGCTAATTGTGAGCCTTCCGTCAATGTTACAGTGTGTACCGGCTCCATCTTTTTTTCCATTTGCCGATGGTTCACTTTGGATGGCGCCTGGGTCGGGACATCCACAATCAGGGTGCCGCCGAGAGCTACATTTAGAATCTGGTGCCCACGGCAAATCGCGAAAAGCGGTTTTCGTTGGGCAAACGCCTGATCAATGAGCTGCAATTCCAAAACATCCCGCTCGGGTTCGGGTGGACCGGCCTTTTCGGCGATCTGACGAGGAAGATTTTCCGCGTAAAGCTTCGTTTGGACATCATCCCCGCCCGTCAGCATGACCCCATCACAACGGGCCACCATCTCGGCAATGGATTCTTTACTGGTCAGGCAAGGGGCGATCACTGGAATTCCCCCCGCCGCCGCCACCGCCTCGGGGTAACGATTGGACAGACTGATCGACGCATCCGAAAACTCATAGCCTTCCTTCTGCGTGCTCGGAGAAACTAGGATGAGTGGTCGGCGCATCATTCAAATTTATGTTCCGGGAACCGATCTAAAATCATCTTCTTAACCCGGATTTCTTCATCCGGGGGAAGTAGCATTCGTTGTATCCGACGTTGTACTGAGTCCAAAAGTTCCAGCCAATCCTCCAACGGGGGGTTTTCCACCACTTCCCAGTTATCAAAGCGCTTGTGGCGCGAATGGAAAATCCATTGTCGCCCCACGTGCTGCGCGTAGCACTGGAGCTTCTCGCCTTCCTCAGTAATCCGCGTCCAACTGATTTCTGCTTTTGCCATGGATAAATGAACCTAACCTAAAACGTTACTGCGGTAAATCGACACTCGCCACGGCCATGGCGGCGATACCTTCGCCACGACCGATAAATCCCATCATCTCGTTGGTCGTTGCTTTCACGCCAACGCGATTCGGATTGATGCCCAACGCCTCGGCGATATGAAACTTCATGCCATCAATGTGTGGTTTAATTTTCGGCTCCTGGGCGATAAGTGTGGCATCAATGTTAATGATCTTCCCGCCTTTAAATCCAACCTGCCGCGCGGCTTCCTGCAGGAAAACTTTGCTCGCTACGTTATGCCATCGCGCATCCGTGTTCGGGAAAAAGGTTCCAATATCGCGCTCGCCAATGGCGCCGAGAACAGCGTCGCAAATCGCATGCATCAAAACATCTGCATCCGAATGGCCGTCCAGACCTTTGCTGTGGGGGATTTCCACGCCGCCGAGAAACAGCTTTCGGCCGGGGACAAGTTGGTGAACATCGTAGCCGATGCCGACATGTGTCATGCTGGATTTATAGCGGGCGAAAAATTTTAAACAAAAAAAAACGCGAAAATTTTTACGGCCGCGCGGTGGGAGGAAGATGCACCAGGACAAAGTTCCCGACGACAATTCTCTCTGCGGCATTCGTCGAATCCAGCCAGGGATCGAACGGCGTCGGACTCTGTTTTTCGTAATGAACGAGCCAAATGTTTTCTTTAGCGTTCCTGGCGAGGGACTCCTGCCACGTCGTCGGGAAATAGAAATGCGGTTCGCCGGTTTCTGCATCAATCCCCGGATCATCCTCCCGTTGATGGAACTTTATTTTGAAAAGCGGATCGTTCTGCAGGACGTAAAAGGTCCGGTTCCCAAAATAAAATTCCATGCTCGGCCAATGACGATCGAGATAAACCGTCGTCGCGCCTTTGTTTTTCAACGTGGCGGCCACGTCTCGCAAACTGGAGTTATGGGTCAGCTTCGATTCATAGCGCGGAACGAACGGCACCAGGCAGACCAGCGCCAGGGGAAACACCGTCGCACTCGCGAGAGCCCACCGTTTGAAATTCGACGCCGGAATTGATTCGCTAAGTTTCAGGATCCACCGCGCAAACAACAACGCCACCCACGGCGCGAAGGGTAAGGTATAGCCGGGCAGTTTCGACGAAATACAAGAGAAGGCGGTAATGCCAATCACCGCAATCCAACCTTCCAAACCCAGTGCCGAAACCATCTGTCGGGCGGTCGGACGTCCCTGTTTCCACCGATGAATCACCGCGCGCAACGCCATGGGCCACCACGGAAGCAGCGCCACAAAGGAAAGCGCCAGGTAATAATAGACAGGACCTTTTCGACCTTCGACATGTCCCGTCACGCGCCCTTTCATCTCGCGGACAAAGAAAAAGTCTACCAACTGCCCGTGTTCCTGGATCATGCGAATGTACCAATACGAACCGAGCACTAAAATCCCGAGTAGGAGGAAGAAAGGACGTAGCGATTTCTTGCCCTGGGAATCTTTCGTCACGAGAACCGACAGCGTCAACGCGAGGAGCGGGACCAACGCTGCGGTCGCTTTGGTCCACCAGCCCAACGTCCAGAAAAGGAGCGACAAAAACCAGAAGCGCCAATCGCCTTTTCGATGACGACATTCGACCCAGGCGGCAACGGCGAGCGTGCACCATCCGGTGAGCATCATGTCGAGGGTCAGGAACCGCGCCAGCAACCAGAATTGCCCAAGTGTTCCGCAAATCAACAAAGCCCACCACGCCACCTCGCGTCCATACAACCGGCCCGCTGCCCAACCGAGTCCAATCAACGCGCAAAGCGCTCCGAAAACCGACGGCAACCGTGCGGCGGTTTCGTTGTGACCGAATGCTTTGAAACTCAACGCCGTCGCCCAATAGATCAACGGCGGTTTATCGTAATGGCCGTAACCGGATTGCCGAGGTTCCCAGATGTCCGCACCGGGTCGCAGGAAATTCAACGCCATGTTGGCGTTGCGCCCTTCATCCGGATCGTTCAAACCGCGATGGCCCAGAAACCACGTCAGGAAGACCAGCAATCCTGCGGCGAGCAGGAAGAAGCTTCGGGCATTTTTAGATGTAGTGGCCGACATCGGCGGGTCGAATCTGCGTGAAACTGTCGAATTGTTCAACGCTTTCGAGGTAAAATGAAGGACTGGCCGATTCTCACTCAAGTGATGGTCGACAGTTTCTGAGAGGGAGTTAAAACTCGAAGAGACAAGGTGTTCATTTTTTCCACGGTGGGGAAATGGAGGTCAACGGTCTCGTCGAGAAATTCTCAAGACTGGATTACGGAGGCATTGTCGGGTATTAACCATTCATCCCAAGTCCGGATATGACCATCAAAGTTGCCATTGTGGAAGACGACCGCGGTATTCGCGAGGGAATGGTCGCGTGGATCAAAAGCACCGCCGGTTTTCGTTGCACCGGCGCTTATCCCAATGCGGAGATGGGCTTGAAATTTATCCCCCTCGATTGGCCAGACGTAGTCCTCATGGATATCAATCTGCCGCGTATGTCGGGCATCGATTGCGTCATGAAGCTGAAAGAGCTCCGGCCGGAGTTGCACGTCATCATGCTGACGGTCTATGTGGATAGCGAAAAGATTTTCCAATCTTTGCAGGCAGGAGCGAGTGGTTACCTCATCAAGCAAACACCACCCGCGGAAATCCTCGAAGCGATTACTGACATTCAACGTGGTGGAGCTCCCATGAGTCACATGATTGCGCTGAAAGTCGTGCAATACTTTCAACGCCGTAAACCTGCCAACGAAACAGAAGAGCTCAGCAAACGGGAATACGAAATTTTATCCCTTCTTGCGCAAGGCCGACAAAACCGGGAAATTGCGGAGAGCCTCTCGTTGAGCGTGTTAACGGTTCGGAGTTATATCAAAAATATTTACGAAAAGTTGCACGTCCGTTCCCGCACCGAAGCAGTGGTTAAATTTCTCGGTCAATAGGCTGTTACCCCCATTTGGGGGTATTTTCCTCGTATAAATCTGTTTGTTTTCCGCCGTCTCCCCCACCCATGGGGATATGTTTCTATTTCTTACCTTACTAAACTCTTTTCCATCGCCCATGAAAGAGTTTGTCCAAAACCCCTTTGTTCTTTCGAAATGAAGTTTAAAGAACAAGCCGGACTTTGGTTGAGGAGACTCCGGGACTGGATCTGCTTGAAACGACTTGAAAATGATCTGCGCGGCAGTCGCCGTTTTCAAAAATACTGCGAGAAGTTCGGTTGTCACCACCTGGCTCTTGCAGAAAAAAACTATCAGGCGGACCTCGCTCTGAGAATTAGCGAGAAAAAACGCGGAGCTTCAGCGCTACCGACGCGGCCAATCCTCAACCAGTGACAGGCAGAAGCCAAATATTGGAATTTCCAACAAAAACACCTCAACCCTGAACTCAACAACAAAATAAAAAGTTATGTTAAAAACAAAGCCTCATTTGAACGGCGCTGGAAACGGCGCTTTCACTCAAAAACTTCTGGCCATGGCGACGACCGGTCTCGCAGCCGGGATGACAGCGCAAGCCAGCAGTGATTACGGTCCGGCGGTATGGCGGCCCACCTGCAACGCGAACTGGTATTCATCCGGTTACGGCCACAAATTCCACGTCGTCCATGACATGGAAGGTTATTATGCCTCTGTCGTTTCCTACTTCACCAGTTGTGGTTTTACCGATGCCAGCGTGCATTACGCGATCAATGGTAAACAGGATACTTCCAGTGATTCTCCGGCAGGCCAGGTCACGCAGATGATTTCGGAAAGCTACTATGCGTGGCACGCCCGTTGTTGGAACCAGCATTCTACCGGCACGGAACACGAAGGTTTCGTCAGCAATCCCGCCTGGTATACCGAAGCACAGTATCAGGCTTCGGCGGGCGTCAGCGCTCATGTGGCGACCAAGTTCGGCTTCGCCAAAGACCGAAATCACATCATTGGTCATGATGCCAAGAAAAGCTCCGCATGGGTAACCTACGCCAATGCCAATCTTGGCATTGACGCGACGTGCAATACCCATAGTGATCCCGGCCCTTATTGGGACTGGAATCATTATATGGCTTTAGTAAACGGCGGCGGCGGTTCGGGTGGTGTGGGTCATGATTATCTCGGTGTCTTGGATGCCAATGGATTATTGATGGCGAAAGATGGCGCTTATGGTGGCTGGCTCAATCAGATCGGTGGCGTATCGGCATTTCAGATCGAAGGTGGACGTATCGGTGCCTTGCAGGGTGGGGTGCTCCAGTGCAAAGACGGGGGGCTGTACGGCGCGTGGGCAGCAATGACAGGGCCGGGCGTCGTGAAATTTCAACTGTGTGGCGATCGCATCGCCGCTCTGTATTCGGATGGAACGTTACAATGCAAAGATGGGTTCTATGGAACCTGGTACACCCAAATCGGTGGTGTTTCTGCCTTCTATCTGGATGGCGATCGTATCGGCGTTTTGCAAAACGGAGTGGTGTTGACCAAGTGGGGATTGTTTGGATCGTGGACGACGCAAACCGCAGGGGGTGTAACAAAATTCCAGATCAAAGGTGAACGCCTCGGTGTTCTCTATTCCGACGGAACGTTCTCCTGCAAGGATACGGAAAATGGCACCTGGTACAATCAACTCGGCGGCGTAACGGATTTCCGTCTCGATGGCAATCGGATTGCCGCTCTCGCCGGTGGCGTTCTCTATGTTAAAGACGGTTTGCTGGGCTCGTGGACGACACAGACTGGTCCAGGCTTTGTGCAAATCGAAATTCGTGGCGACCGCATCGGTGCCCTTGGATCTGATGGAACGTTAATTTGTAAAGATGGTCTTTATGGTTCGTGGTATACGCAACTCGGCGGTGTCGGGCGATTCCAACTGGATGGCGATCGTATTGGCCTGATTACGACGGCCGGCATGGTGACTCTTAAATATGGTTTGCAAGGCGGCTGGCTGAATCAAACCGGTAACGGTTACACCGGTTTCCAAATGGCCACATGGGTCGAAGGCACGGTTCCGGGAAATCCTCCGATTCCTCCGGCATCGCTCGCCACGAGCGTCACTGTGGATAATGCGTCCACCGGATTCAGCGTCACGGGAACCTGGAGCACTGCCAGCAGCTCAACGGACAAATACGGAGCAGATTATCGTTATCACTCCACTGCGGCCGTAACGGATGCAGCAACCTTCACCGCCAATCTCGCCACCTCTGGCACTTACGAGATCTCTGTCTGGTGGCCGCAGGGCGCCAATCGCTCAACGTCCGCGCCGTTTGTTGTCAATCATTCCAGTGGTTCGACAACGGTCACCAAGAACCAGCAAACGGGTGGTGGCACCTGGCAATCGTTGGGAACATTCAATCTGAATGCCGGAAGTAATACCGTGAAGCTCAACTGCTCAACGACGACCGGATACATTGTCGTGGCAGATGCGGTTCGTTGGACGCCGCAGCAATAATCCGCGACAAGATTGAGGACATCACACGGGCTTTGGCGATCGCATTTTCGTCAAAGCCCGTTCTTCCATAGACCCCGCCCCCTGTCCTCTGTAATATGGCCGCGTCGTGAAACCGCTCAACATCCGTGGATACTGGGTCGCGTTTCTCTGGATGTCCTTCTTCACGTCCGCAGTCTCCGCTCTCCCTTCGGTCGAAGAAAATTTTTCTGCCATTTCGCCAGTCGCCTCAGGAGAAATTCCTGTCCCGGCGGACTATGACGGCGATGGTAAAGCGGACAGCGCCTTTTTCGCTGGCTCCAATGCCACGTGGCGTATCTATGGCTCTACGCGAACGTCATGGACGAATTCGTGGGGTAACGCTGGGGATCTTCCCCTGCCGGGCGATTACGACGGCGACGGCAAAGCGGATATAGCCGTGTTTCGTCCGACAGATGTGAGCTGGCACATCCTCGGCTCGAACGGAAAATCGTGGACCACGCAGTGGGGCGCCCCCGGCGATGTTCCAGTGCCCGCCGATTATGATGGCGATGGAAAAGTAGACCTCGCTGTTTTTCGTCCTGCCGACGGAACGTGGCATATCGCGCCCCGGGAAAAACCGTCACGCGGAAACGCCATGCGACAATACAGTTCCCGACGATGGCAAACTCAGGATGGACTGCCACACAACGCCGTTTCAGAGGCGTTGCAGTCTCGTGATGGATATCTTTGGCTGGGCACTCCACAGGGATTGGTGCGTTTTGATGGCGCCCATTTCGTCGTCTTCAGTCCCCAAAACACGCCAGCGTTAAAAGGAAAAATCGTTCGCTCCCTTTGTCAAACCTCGGACAATACTCTTTGGATCGGCACTGAAGATGGAGGACTGAGCTTTCTTAAAGACGGACAATTCTCGCTCGCCCCTCTTGCAGAGGACAAATCAATCAAAGCTGCGTTGGAAAGCAGCGATGGCTCGCTGTGGATTGGAACAACCAACGGCCTCGGACATTTTAAAAACGGACAGAGTACGTGGTTCACCAAAACCAATGGTTTGCCGAACAACATCGTTCTCGCCCTATGCGAGGATCACAGTAGCAACGTTTGGATCGGAGCCAACTCGGGACTGGTTCGCTTCAAGGATAATGCTTTTGAACGTTACAATGATCCGTGGGGATTTCTCACCAATTCGGTTCGCGCACTGTTCTGCGATCACGAGAATAATCTGTGGATCGGACTGGGCGGAGGTGGATTAGCCAGATTGAGCCACGGCGAGTTCAAGGCATTTAAAGCGCCGGAAGGTCCTGCCGATGGATTCATCACTGCCATTCTTGAGGACAGCCGCCGCGAGTTATGGGTGGGAACCATGGGCGGTCTTTTTAGGCGCGTGGGCGAAAGATTTGTGATGGAACTGAACCACGAAGGCGTGCCCTACGACGCGGTCTTTCGCCTCTACGAGGACAAAGAAGGGAGCGTCTGGCTCGGCACAAAGGAGGGCCTCAGCCAACTTCGATTCAAGCCTTTTGAAGCTTATACAAAACAACAGGGCCTGCCTCACAATAATGTGACGTCCGTATGCGAAGGTGACGATGGAACGGTCTGGACAACGACATGGGGCGGGGGGGCGAGTGAATTCAAAAACGGCGAAATCATTTCCTACAATCGTGCGAACAGTCCTTTATACGACTTGTTACTTTCGGTCTGCCCGACACGCGACGGCAGCGTCTGGTTCGGCGGCGATCATGATGGGGGATTGTTTCGATTCAAGGAAGGCACCTTCACTCATTACGGCAACGAGCAAGGAATAGTCGATCCTGCAGTCCGGGTTATTCATGAAGATCGACAAGGCCAGCTTTGGATTGGTACCAGCGGGGCCTTATATCTGATGCGGGATGGAAAATGTCATCGCTTCACTGCGACCGACGGACCCGCGGGTAAAACGATTCGCGCGATTTTCGAGGATCACCAGGACAACCTGTGGATCGGGACCAGTGAAGGCTTAACCCGGCACAGCAACGGAAAGTTTTTTAACTTCAGCATGAAAGACGGCCTGTCGACCAACCAGGTGCTGGCGATCTACGAGGATCGGGAACACAATTTATGGATCGGCACCGACGGAGGCGGATTAAATCGATTTAAAGACGGCAAATTCACCGCCTACACCACAGCGCACGGTCTCTTCAACGACAGCGTTTCCGAAATTCTCGAAGACGACCACGGTTACCTTTGGATGAGTTGCTTCTCTGGCGTTTTCCGCGTGAAGAAAAAAGACCTCGATGACTTTGATCGCGGAAAAATTCAGACCATCGGCTGTGCTTCCTATGGCAGAACCGACGGCATGTCGAGCGCCCAATGCAACGGTGTTTCCAAGCCTGCCGGCTGGAAGGGAAAAGATGGCCGACTCTGGTTCCCCACCACGCGAGGCGTCGTTGTCGTTGATCCCAATTCAATTACTGAGAACAACACGCCGCCACCCATCGTTGTTGAAAATATCATCGCCGATAAAAAGGATTGGAAACCATCGCGTGGTTCAACCAACGTGATTATTTCTCCCGGTAAAGGAGATTTGGAGTTTCATTACACGGCCCTGAGTTTTCGCGTGCCGGAAATGAACCGGTTCAAATATAAGCTGGAAGGAGTCGATTCCGAATGGGTGGATGCTGGAACCCGCCGAGTGGCTTATTACAACAACATCAGTCCTCATGCTTATACGTTCCGGGTCATCGGCTGCAACAATGACGGCACCTGGAACCAAACTGGAGCGAGTATTTCGTTCGTGCTCCTTCCCCATTTCTGGCAGGCAAAGTGGTTTATGGGGCTGATTGCTTTGACGGCCGCGGGAATTGTCGCCGGCTCGGTGCGCTACCTCACGTGGAAAAAGGTTCAGAAACAATTTCTTCGCCTCGAACAACAGCAAGCCATTGAAAACGAACGCACCCGCATCGCGCAGGACATGCATGACGATTTGGGAGCGCGGCTGACGGAAATTTTGTTGTTAAGCAACGTCCCTGCAACGAATGGCAGCGCACAAAATGAAGATACCATTCGCGCCCGCAAGGTGGCTGGAGCCGCGGCGGAACTCGTGCGCAACCTCGATGGGATTGTCTGGGCGGTAAATCCAAAAAATGATTCGCTGGAAAGCCTGACACTTTATCTCTGCGAATATGTCCAACGTTTTCTCGGTCCCACATCCATCCTCTGCTCCTGGGATATTGCCGCTGACCTTCCTGCCGCGGACCTTTCTTCGGAAGTGCGACACAACGTCTTTCTTGTGTTTAAGGAAGCGCTGAACAATATCGTCAAGCACTCTGGCGCTTCACAGGTGCAACTGCGCCTGCGGGTGGAGAAATGTTATTTGCTCCTGTCGATTGAGGACAACGGCAAAGGATTTTTGCCCGAGGGCGAATCGGAGTCGGGAAATGGATTGATCAACATGCAGGAACGGATGCAAAAGATCGGCGGTAATTTTGAATTACAGAGCGGGCTCGGCAAAGGAACCCGCATCGCCCTTCGAGCCCCGCTCAAGCCCCGATGATTTCGAACTCTGCCCCCCCGGGTCAGTCCTTCGCCGGAAGGATGCAGAAAATTCGTGCCATTCGTCTCTCAACTGAATCCGCTTTAGTGTTTACACAAACCCGAAGTCGCTGCTTCGGTTCGTCACTGAAAACGTTGAGAAACCGGCCGGCGACGATACAGTCTTACTCATCATGTTTCGATGTGTGTGAATGTTACAGACTGCCCATGACCTCCTTGCTGCTCCCACCTGATTATCCGCGCATTAAGTTGGTGAAAAGTTTCGATGAATTGGTCACGACGCGTTTCGAAAAGGGAGTCAACGCACTCTGTTGGCCGCGCACGTTGCCCGGGAATTTCGGTGAAGTCGTGGAACAGCTCCAACTCACCACCTGCGACGACATCACCACGCTCGACGAGCCCCGACTCCGTAGCCTGTCCGTCAGCGCCGCCGGCAAAATCGCCATCGATATTCTCCTCGAAGATCAACGCTTGCTCCGCGCCCATGATCTCGACCCCGTCCTCAATTGCATCAACGCTTACCCCCGCGACGAAGATCCCGGGCCGGTTGCCACCGACGTTTTTTCCTTTCACGCCGACAGCGCCACAGTGGAAACCGACACCTGGCTTTGCACGTATTATGGCCCGTCCAGCGAAGGCCTGCGCAACGACGAAGCGCAACGGCGCGTCGACATCCCCGAAACCCGCGCCGCACTGCTCCGGCGATTCGGCGGCGAAGACAACGACGCTTTCCGCGAATACCTCAACGAAAACTGCTACGACCTCCATTACGCCGCGCTCCCGCATGCGCAGCCTTTTTCCTTCGGCCTTGGAAACCTGTGGCGTCTCGCCGTCGAATATCCCGGCAGCCCCGTTCCGCCCTGCATCCACCGAGCTCCAGAAACTGTTCCCGGCCAGTCCCCGCGCTTGTTGTTGATCAGTTGAAAAGTGGGCCAGAAATGCCTGAGCATTACCCGCATCTTTCTTAGGGCTGAAAGCCCGCCATTTGAAAGCCCAGGCTGGAGCGAGTCCGACGAGC